>JAITQV010000403.1 GCA_031288765.1 Planctomycetaceae bacterium | reverse complement strand
GACCTTCGAGGAAAGTGATCGGGGAAAACGGGTTTATATTTGCCTTCGTTGGGAAAACACCAAAGGCGAAAAAGGACCTTGGGGGGAACTCCTGTCCGCCGTAATCCCGTAATTGGTGTTGTGGTTTGGAGTTTGGGGGTTGTGATTTGCGGTTTGAGGTTTGCGCCGCAACGATAGGCGGCGCAAGCGGATTTAAGACGTGTCCGCAGATGACGCAGATTTTACGATTAACATTCACAAGGCAGGCAACCATTTAGTTAATAGTGGATAGTGGATAGTTGATAGTGTCGCAAGCGGAGAATTTATTGCAAGATGTTAAATCCGCATGCGAACTATCCACTATTCACTATAAACTATCAACTAATATGTTGCCCTTTCAGGGCGTTGATGGTATTATGGACAATTACCCGCCCCGTTGGGGCGGGCTGGCTTCTATTGCCCTTGCCGGGCGTAGGATAAGCCGGCTAATGCCGATACAACCATGAAATAAAACCCTTCGGCAAAGGGGGGGCATCCACGGTTGCCTGCCTTATTGTTAACGGCAGGGTAAACCCGCCCCCGCCCCACTATCAACTCTTAACAATCAACTAATTCCGGTTTTACCGTAAAATTTAATACAAGATTAACAATGTCTATTCCAAAGACGGCGATTGTCGGGCGTCCCAATGTCGGCAAATCAAGTTTGTTCAATTGGTTGATTGGTCAACGCATTTCGATTGTTGATCCGACCGCCGGTGTAACACGGGATCGGGTTACGTTCCTTCTTGATCTGAACGACGAAAGCCAACAACCGCAATTGATCGAACTTATTGATACGGGCGGAATGGGTATCGTCGATGAAGACGATCTCTCGGAACATATCGAAGATCAAATCCGGTTTGCAATCGATTCGGCGGATTTGATTCTTTTTGTTGTTTCGGCGCGGGACGGTATCGTTCCGTTGGACGAAATTATCGCCCAAAAACTCCGCCAACTCAGCCGCCCCATTCTTTTAGTCGCCAACAAAGCCGATAACGAACGTGAAGAACGAAACGCCGAAGAGTTTCAAATTTTCGGTTGGGGAGTTTTGCCGGTGAGCGCGCAACAAAAACGCGGCAGAATCTTTCTGACGGAAACAATTCGTGAAACGTTACTGAAAAACAACCGGTTTGATAATTCCGGTGACGGAATTGCGGAACCGGTAATGAAACTTGCGGTTGTGGGACGCCGCAACGCCGGTAAAAGTACGTTTATTAACACGCTGCTCCAAGAAAAACGCGTGATTACCAGCAATGTGCCGGGTACAACACGGGATTCGGTAGATGTCCGGTTCGAAATGGACGGCAAAACTTTTATTGCAATTGATACGCCCGGATTTTTGCGGCGAAAAGGAATTAAGAGCGATTTGCAATTCTACAGCACCAACCGCGCAGAAAAAAGTATTCACCGGGCGGATGTTATTTTGCTTTTTTTTGAAGCTAATTCGCGGATTCAGGCAACCGAACGGCAATTGGTCAATTTTATCCGTGAAGAAATGAAACCGTGTATTTTTGTTGTAAATAAATGGGACACAATGGTCGGTCAAATGCCGACGGAAACGTGGGGGGATTATTTACGTGACGTTTTTCCCGATTTTTCTTTTGTTCCGGTTGCGTTTATTACGGGCAAAACAGGTAAAAATATCAAAATGATGCTCAACCATGCCCAAATGCTCTTCAATCAATCGCGGTTACGAATTTCCACGCCGCAGCTCAACAAACTTGTTACGGCGGCGCTGGAAACAAATCCGCCGCCGTTACATTATCACCACAAGGTCAAAATTTATTATGCTTCGCAGGTTGATGTCGCGCCGCCGACAATTGTACTGTTTTGCAATATGCCGGACGGAATATCAATGCCTTATCAGCGCTATCTTCTCAATTTTTTGCGTGACGGTTTGCCGTTTCACGAAGTTCCGGTTCGGCTGCTATTCCGAAAACGGGAGTCAAATGATCTTAGAAACGACATCGAAACAAAATAAAATAACTCCAACTAATAAAATATCACCAAAATATAAACCTCAAAAATGTGAAACATTCGGGAACTTCTAAGTGTAATAAAAATATACAATTTATCTTCGGTAATTTATGAACCAGACACTCTCTTATTTAACGGCAAAATTCAACACAATGGGAATCCGTCCCCAAACGCGGCTGGGACAAAATTTTCTGATCGATTTGAATTTGCTGCGGCTGTTACACGAATCCGGTAACATCGAACCGCATGATGTAATTCTCGAAGTCGGTACCGGAACCGGTTCGCTGACCGCGCCGATGTCCGAAAAAGCCGCTGTTGTGATTACGGTGGAAGTTGATCCGGTCATGCAAGAATTGGCGAAACAGGAACTCTACGGCAAAAAAAATATCCGGTTTATTAAAACGGATATTCTCAAAAATAAAAACAAACTTCGTGAGGAGGTTTTGGAAATAGTTCGGGAGGAACTGAATAAACCGGCGGCAAACGGTGAAAAAAGGCGTTTCAAACTTGTTGCGAATTTGCCGTATTGTATTGCCGCACCGCTTATTTCAAATCTTCTCTTGACCGAAACTCCGCCTGCAATAATGTGTGTAACAATTCAGAAAGAACTTGCCGACCGTATCGCCGCGAAACCGCGAAATAAAAATTGGGGGGCATTGTCGCTCTGGACGCAAGCCCAATGCAACACCGAAATTATCCGAATTATGCCGCCGACAGTTTTCTGGCCTCGTCCCAAAGTTGATTCCGCAATTGTCCGCCTAACTCTTGACGAAAAACGGCGCAACAAAATTCCCGACTTGAAATTCTTCAACGAATTTTCCCGTGCAATTTTTTTCCATCGCCGTAAATTTTTACGTGCGGAACTTTGCAGTGCGTTCAAAAATACAATTCCGAAACAGCGTATTGATGAAATTATGGACGAAATGAAATTTGACACGACAACGCGTGCGGAAACATTGCCGTTGAAAACGATGCAGCGGTTGTGTGAGCTTTGCCGGCAGGAATTACTAAAATTGCCGGAAAATAAACGAAAAATATTGTAATCGTTAATGGTGAAGAATTGGGAATTGATATTGCCGCAAGCGGATTGAAATTATAACAATAATAATTCCATTTACGGTGCTCGTCATTCGCCGCTATCAACCAATAACGTTCGTAAACAAAGTACAAATTAATTATTGCTAACTCAACTTTTCGATAAAACTTTGACTCCCTTATGGTTATCCGCAAAAAATTAAAAACTTTTGTATTTATTCAGTATGTTGTTTTTTAACGCGGAACACGCTGAAATTTCGCGGAATAACGCGGAAATTATTGTTCCGCATCTTCCGCGTTAAAAAAACAAACAAAATAATAGTATCAAACGACTGAATAATTACAAACTATTTTTCCCAAAAAAAAGATTTATTTTTTTTTTAGAAAACCTTTCGATTTATGTTATAATGCTTTCTTGTTTTTATCTATTCTGTTTAATTTGACAAAAAAATATCATGGCAAATTGGCAATATTTTATTAATGGAAAGTGGTGGTTGACAGATTCAACCGGATTAAAAGAACTTGCCGAAAAAGGGGTTATTACGTCGGAAACTTATATTTTAACATGGGATGGAAGACAATGCAGAGCAGGGGAAATTAAAGGTCTTAAGTTTGGAGTAAAAATAGAACCACCCCCAAAAACTAATACTGCTGTGGTGTTTTATATCAAGAGTTTACAAGCGTTTGGGTGAATTTTGTTTTTAATCTTTTTTTGTAATTCTTTTTTTAGTACATCTCTTGGTTTGGTCATTTTTGGGAATCGGTTGTTCCTTTTTTTGACAACTCTTGGTTCGGGCGGTCTTTGT
>JAITQV010000393.1 GCA_031288765.1 Planctomycetaceae bacterium | reverse complement strand
CCGTTTTTACACGTTGCCACACACGCACCGCAACCAATACACGCCGACGCATCCATTGATTCTTCCGCATCATCTTTTGCAATCGGAATTGTGTTACCGTCAGGAATTCCGCCGGTGTTGACGGAAATGAAACCGCCCGCCTGTAATATTTGATCAAAAGCATTACGATTAACGACCAAATCTTTAATCACCGGAAAAGCCGCCGAACGCCAAGGTTCGACTGTAATAGTATCGCCGTCTTTGAATTTACGTGCATGTAATTGACATGTTGTTATATCTTCGTCGGGACCATGCGCCCTGCCGTTAATGTACAACGAACACATGCCGCAAATGCCTTCCCGACAATCGTGATCAAAAGCGACCGGTTCTTTTCCTTCACGGATCAGGCTGTTATTCAAAATATCTAACATCTCAGGAAACGAAGTGTCCGGAGAGATATTATCTATATTGTAAGTTTCAAATTGTCCTTTTGCTTTTGCGTTTTTTTGACGCCATATTTTAAGCGTAAATTTCATGTTTTATTACAATATTTTTTTAAATTCGGAATTTGGAATTGAGTTTTTAATAAGAACTCAAAACGGTAAATTAAATCATACGGTTAATAATGTGCGCTAATTAAAATTGCGTGTGAACGATTGCCTTCGAATTAGTCTTTGTAGTTTCTTGTTGAGAGTTTGACGGTTTCGTAATTCAGCGGTTCTTTGTGTAGTGTTGGGTTTTGATTTTCTCCTTGATATTCCCATGCGGCGACGTACATGTAATTTTCGTCATCTCTTTTTGTTTCGCCGTCTTCAGTTTGCATTTCTTCGCGAAAGTGTCCTCCGCAAGATTCTCTACGATTTAGAGCGTCGAATGCCATGAGTTTTCCGATTTCGATAAAATCAACTAATCGTATCGCTTTTTCCAGTTCTTGATTGAACTCAGTATTTTTGCCCGGCACCAAAATATCCGACCAAAATTCTTTACGGACTTCTTCGATCGAATCGATTGCTTTTTTCAACCCGTTCTCATTTCTTGCCATGCCGACATATTCCCACATGATACGTCCTAATTTTTTGTGGATGACATCAACAGGTTGTTTACCTTTGACATTGAAAATTTTGTTTATTTTTTCTTTAACTTGATTTTCTACTTCGTTGAATGCTTCGTGATTTGTATCGGTTTTCGGCGTTTGTATTTCGTGCGACAAATAATCTCCGATTGTGTACGGTAGGATAAAATATCCGTCCGCCAGACCTTGCATCAGAGCCGATGCCCCTAAACGATTTCCGCCGTGATCGCTAAAGTTAGCTTCGCCGATTGCGTACAATCCCGGAATAGTTGTCATCAAATTGTAATCAACCCAAATACCGCCCATCATGTAATGTATCGCCGGATAAATTTGCATCGGTTCTTTGTACGGATTTACATCTGTGATCTTTTCATACATTTGGAAAAGATTTCCGTAACGTTCGGCAATAATTTTTTGACCCAGCCTCTCTATCGCTGTTGAGAAATCCAGAAAAACCGCAAGTCCGGTTTCGTTCACACCCAATCCGGCATCGCAACGTTCTTTTGTTGCACGCGAGGCTACGTCGCGAGGCACAAGATTTCCAAACGCCGGATAGCGGCGCTCTAAATAATAATCTCGATCCGATTCGGGAATTTGCGACGGTTTGATTTGTTTTTTGCGTAATTTTTCAACATCTTCAACTTTTTTCGGTACCCAAATTCTGCCGTCGTTGCGAAGTGATTCCGACATCAATGTAAGTTTCGATTGTTGTTCGCCGTGAACCGGAATACATGTCGGATGAATTTGTGCGAAACACGGATTAGCGAAGAATGCGCCTCGTTTGTAACATTGTATTATTGCCGAACCGTTGCTATTCATCGCGTTAGTTGATAAGAAAAAGACGTTGCCGTATCCGCCGCTTGCAACAACAACAGCATGAGCGCCGTAACGTTCAATTTCGCCCGTTTCCAAATTGCGAACGATAATTCCTCTCGCCTTGCCGTCAATTAAAACCAAGTCCAACATTTCACGCCGGTTGTACGATTTAACATTTCCGGCAGAAATCCGGCGATTAAGAGCAGCATAAGCACCGAGTAATAATTGTTGTCCGGTTTGTCCGCGTGCGTAAAATGTTCGGGAGACTTGAGCACCTCCAAATGAACGATTCGCCAGCAAACCGCCGTATTCACGAGCAAAAGGAACACCTTGAGCTACACATTGATCTATTATCAACGGACTTACTTCGGCTAACCGATAAACGTTTGCCTCACGCGAGCGGTAGTCGCCTCCTTTTATCGTATCGTAAAACAGACGGTATATTGAATCGTTATCGTTTTGATAATTTTTAGCGGCGTTGATTCCGCCTTGTGCAGCGATAGAGTGTGCGCGTCTTGGACTGTCGGATATACAGAATACTTTCACGTTATAACCCAACTCGCCAAGCGATGCCGCAGCCGACGCACCGCCTAAACCGGTTCCAATTACGATAATTTCCAGATTCCGCTTATTCGCCGGACTGACTACTTTTATATTCGCTTTATGACGAGTCCACTTTTCGGACAGAACACCGTCAGGAATTTTCGATAGCAATTTAGTTTCTGACATATTTATTAAATTGTTTGCATTTTAAATTCGGAATCACAAGATTAAATTTTTAAAGTGAACAAATATTATTCAACAATATTCCCGACCACTTTAATTCCGCGTTCCAAATTTTCCTCTATTCTCACGTAAATATTTTTTGTAAACCTAAAAAGAAATAAACCGGTATTGAAATGAAAGCTAAAGTAACAACAATTGCATAAATTTTTGCGATTAGCTGCAGACGCGGAATCCATTTTGAGTTATTCAAGCCGATTGATTGAAACGCGCTCCAGAATCCATGAGAAATATGAAAATACAAAGCGCACACCCAAATTATGTACAAAACGCAATAATACCATTTGCTAAATAATTCGACTAACAAATCGTATGCGTTTGCGCCGTCGTTGCCTAAAATATGTTGCAATTGCATTTTCGCCCAGAAATGACAAAAATGTAAACCAAGAAAACCAAACACGATCACGCCCAAAACGAACATGTTTTTTGATGCCCACGACGAGGCATTCGCTTTGTTGGTAACTAAATATTTCACCGGACGAGCCGTCTGATTTTTTAACGTAATAATAATCGAACAAATTATATGAACAACAAAACCTGACGCTAATACCGGAACCATTATTTGTACGAATATATTGGTGTCCATAAATTCGCACGCAGTCTCGTAGAGCTTGCGAGAATACAATGCCGTTAAATTCAACGACACATGCACCACAAGAAAAACCGTTAAAAATAAACCGCTAAGGCTCATTATCAGTTTTTTACCAATTGATGAACAAATAAAGTCTATCATAATATTGAATTTTTAATTGAAATTTTTGTTTGTCAAATTAACCCGAACTAATTAAAGGCAGCTTCTAAAAACCTTCGATAAAATCAAATTTTACTCAACTAAAATCGATTTCATTCGGATAAAAAATGAGTTTTTAGGTAAATATTCAGTGGAATTTACAAAATTGAAATTGGAATAAATTTATCGATAAAATCTTATTGATAAAATCGACTAAAAATAATTTTTTTCAGGTAATTATCCGGTGAAATCGGCAAATTTGAAATTCGGAATAAATTTATCGATAAAATCTTATTGATTAAATCGGCTAAAACTAATTTTTTAAGTAATTATTTTGGCGGAATTTCCAAAAGAAAACCGGAAAAACGAACTGCTCTTATATTTTTTACATTTAATCTCTAATTCTAATAACAATCTCTAATTCTAATAACAAACGAATTATTTTTGTTTTGCCATTTGTTTTGGGTCGAGTGCTTTTTTAAGGTCGTCCGGTTTTAAGATATTTTTTTCATTACAAATATCACGGACGGTTTTACCGGTTTTGAACGCTTCTTTTGCGATAGCGGCAGCGTTTTCGTATCCGATATACGGATTCAGACCTGTTGCCATTGCCAGACTTCGTTCTATTGCGTTATTACAAATTGTTTCGTTTGCTTCCATTTTTTTCAGTGCTTTTTCGGTGAAAATTTTTGTTGCGGCTGAAAGTATTCGTATTGACTCGATAGTGGTATCAGCCAGCACGGGCATCATAATATTTAGTTGAAATTGTCCGCCGGTTACGGCTGCGATTGTGATTGTTTGATCATTCCCTGCGACTCTTGCTGCAACTTGCATCAAACTCTCGCACAAAACCGGATTAACTTTTCCCGGCATAATCGAACTGCCCGGTTGTAAGTCCGGAAGTACGACTTCATAATATCCGCATCGGGGTCCGCTGGATAAAAAACGAATATTGTTAGCGATATTCATTAACGCGACAGAAATTGATTTGATCAACGCATGCGCAGCAACGAGTCCGTCACGTTGTGCGTTAGATTCAAAATGATCTTTCGCTTCGACAAATGGAATTGACGTTAATTCCGCTAATTTTTCTGCAACTTGTTTTCCGAATTCGGGATGTGTATTTAAACCTGTTCCGACTGCTGTTCCGCCGGCGGGCAATTCTAAAATTTGTTGTATCGCTGATTGAGCGCGTTCTTTTGCCAATTCTGCTTGCCGCGCGAAACCGCCGAATTCTTGACCGAGCGTCATCGGCACAGCGTCGGCAAGATGAGTTCTGCCTATTTTTAATACATCATTCCACAACCGAGATTTTTGTAATAAAATTTCGTGGCAATCAGACAGTGCCGGAATCAAAGTATTTTTGATCAAAATTGTGACAGCGGCATGAATTGCAGTTGGGAAAATATCGTTTGTGCTTTGTCCGAGATTGACATGATCGTTTGGGTGAATTCGTTTTTTGGGGTCGAAACGATCACCGCCGAGTAATTCGATTGCGCGGTTTGCAATAACTTCGTTTGCATTCATGTTGCTTGAGGTTCCGCTTCCGGTTTGGTAAACATCAATAGGGAATTCGGTATCGAATTTACCGTCGGCGACTTCGCCTGCTGCTGTGATTATTGCATCAACATCTTTTTCTGTTAACGGAGATGCACAATTTTCAAACCTACCGAGTTGGGAATTGACTTTAGCCGCAACTTTTTTGACAAGTCCCAACGCGCGAATTAAGTCTGTTGAAATTCGTTTACCGGAAATTGGAAAATTATTTACTGCGCGTTGCGTTTGCGAACCGAAATAAGCATCACGCGGAAGAGTAACTTCGCCCATTGTATCGCGTTCAATACGCACATAAACCTCGCTCTCTATATTTTACAACAAAAACAATCACTCTCGTTGGAACACAATAAAAAACTGCTGCCGTTATTTCAACAAATATTACCATTGAAAAACAAGGACTTACTGATATTTGAGGGAGTTTTTTAGAGTTCCTTTTATCTGGTGACAAAAATTGGTGCGACATTTATATAGTTGCGTTTGATAGATTTGGGTAACTATTCATTTGATTGATATTTTTCGTATCTATTCAAATTTAATCTTATCAAAGCCGCGCTGTGTAATCATTTTATATTCAACATTTGTGTCATTATACTTTGACTTGAAATCCGATCAATATCCCCCTACCAACATTTCCATTAAATTTTTAACTTTAATTTTGCACACAATTAAACTTTATTTTTACAACTGTATTTTCCGAAAAATGGGGTACTGAATATTGGTTTTTTATTTGTGTATAAATGTGTATAAATATGATTCGTTACCTTTTCATCCATTTTTTACACAGATAAGGAATCAACGGCACTTTTTTAACTGCAGGCTTTAGCCTACGACGGGCAATTCAGCAGAAGTATCTATTCAGTCCTTTACCGAGTAATGACGCAGGACAAATCTTATTTCCAATTTTATTTCCAACCTAATTTTTCTTCTTAGCTCGCAGGACGGGATTAGTTGGGAGTTGATCGTGGAGAGTTTACATGCGGATTTTCTGCCACAACGACAAAGATTCCGCTTGCGTCCTCCACTATTAATTATTAGGTATTCACTATTTACTATTAACCGGAAAGATTGTTTTATATTGCAGCAATTTTGGGCGAATTTGTATCTTTTTGAAGTGTTCAGATAAGAAAATTGCATTAATTACTATTCTCCAATTTGCCATTGAAATTCTCCCAATTGACGATTAGATTTCTCCAATGAGTCATTGAAATTTACCAATTGATGATATTGGGAAGATTTATTGTAGATTTTAAATGATTTTGGAAGTTCCTAGACTGGCGGGCAATCAATTTCGGGCAATTTCTTGCCGGAAAAACATAAAACCGCTGAAATTTTACTCACATTCCAAGATTAAACCCAATGCAA
>JAITQV010000320.1 GCA_031288765.1 Planctomycetaceae bacterium | reverse complement strand
AAAAGTATGATTTTTTAGTAGTTCAAAGTATCATTTTTTAGCGGTTCTCTAATGGAAAATGCCGATGCAATTGTTCTCCGAACTGTCGATTTCAGCGAAACAAGTCTTATTTTGACCCTTTTTACCCGTCAATTCGGTAAAATAGAGGCATTGGCGAAAGGCGGGCGGCGTTTGAAAAGTCCTTTTGAGTCTGCTCTTGACATACTCGCCCGAATTCGTGTATCCTTCCTTCACAAAAAAGGCGATGTGCTGGATTTGTTGACAGAGGCAAAACTGATTCACCGGTTTCGGGTCACAAAATCAAATCTTGCCGGATTGTTTGCAAGTTATTATGCCGTTGAACTGGTCGATTCCCTGACCGAAACAAATGATCCCAATCCGGCAATTTACGACCTGACGGTTAAAATGCTTGCCCGACTCGAACAAGGAACCTTGTTAATGCGAAGCCTGATTCGTTTCGAAGGCTTGCTCCTAAGGGCTGTCGGACAACAACCGTTGCTGGGGAATTGTGCGGAATGCGGCAAAGTAATAAATTCGGAACAGAAACGGGTTGCCTTCGGCTACATTGACGGCGGCGCACTTTGTTTCCGGTGCGCCGAAACACTTCGCCAAACAGGACACGGACAATTTTTGACTTCCGTGTCCGCCAACGCATTGCACGGAATGAAACAATTAACCGACCCGCACGATAGAACAGAAAATTGGAAACACCTTAAACTGGAACGGAATACTCAAAACGAAATACGCGGATTGCATAATCATTATTTCAGCCATCTGCTCGGAAAAAGACCGCGATTGTATGACTGGCTGAATTTCATCGCTCAAAACGATAAAGAAGAAATAGAAACATAAATTCGGGAAACCGGCAATAAATATATTGTACCAAAACATGTTGTACAAAAAAAAGAACCCCGCCCCAATTTTTCACACATGAAAGAATACAGTGTATTTTGACACTATTTTTGACAGTATTTTTGACGGTATTCTTTACAGTATCCTTTACATTACTTTTTACAAAAGTTCATGCGAAATCATATTCGGTTGTTTTTTTACGTTATATTATCGGCAACGATCCTTTCAACAATAACCGGTTGCAAAATCGCAACATCGGAATCGGGATATCGGCAAACGCCGGAAGTTCTCGGTCAGGCTCCCGCATGGAACGAAAACCAACATTCCGATGCTTTTTCGAGTTCGCAGGTTGTTGCCGTACCGGAAACTCCGTTCCCGTTCCCGACAACCGTTACTCCGGCTGTTCCGGCAACTCCGTATGTCCGTGACCCGTTTTTAACGTCTTTGCCGGCGGAATCTGTTCCTGTAACATCCGTTCCTGTAACATCCGCTCCTGTAACAACGTTTCCGGCAACATCCGTTCCCGTAACACCGGAGCCGATAGTTTCACCGTTTCCCGCCCAACCCGCAAACACATTGCCGATGAACAATACGATGTATAATACGATGCATAATACATCGCCCGCAACCGTTTCGGCAATTCCGTCGGGAAATGATTTCGGAACACCAACTGCGGTTGCCGCCGCGTCGCGAACAGAGCCGATTGTTCGGGAACATCCATGGAGTTTACCGCCGAGTCATAATTCCGCAGAACCGATTCCAACATTTTCGACACAACCGGCGTATTCGGGTTCGCCGATCACAGACCCGTGGGGGGGGGACTATTCGAACGATATTCAAAATGCGGTGTCCATTGAGGAACAGGCGAAACGTGAAGAAGACGAAATGGAAAAAGCCCGTCTTGCGGAATTGGCAACTGCGCAACGTAAAGACGGAACTCCGGTATATCTCCAACCGTTACCGAAATGGAACGGTCCCTTTGAAACACGTGTGCAGCAACAAACAATAGAACAGGATATTATCCGTCAGGTCGGATATTCCGAAGAAAAAGCGAAAAGTTTCGATAATTTGCCGGTTTACGACTGGGAAAAAGAGGAACAAAAAGGGTTTGACTGGTCTGTTCTTGATCCGGTTAATTTCTTTACCAAAGTCCGTGATTGGATTGGTCTTGGTCCGGACGAAACCAAAGCAAACGCCGCTATGAAAAAAGGACGGGAAATCCTCCTCACAACGCCGGATTTGAAAGACCGTAAAAAATGTCTCGAAGCGGCGAAACAGTTTTCGGAAGCCGCCAGACGTTATCCTGATTCGTTGTTGGAGGAAGATGCTTTGCATCTTGCCGGAGAATGTTATTTTTTCGGCGAAGATTACCCGCGGGCGATGAAGTCGTATCAAAAACTTTTGATTAAATATCAGCATTCGAAATATGTTGACAATGGAGTTCGGCGTTTGTTTCTAATTGCACGATATTGGGAACAAGAAGACCGGCGAGGTGTTTCTTCAATTAATATGACGGAAAAAACGCGTCCGACATTCGATACTTTCGGATATGCCAAAAAAGCGTATGAAACAATTTTTATCAACGACCCGAACGGTCCGATTTCCGACGATGCCGTAATGGCGTTGGCAACCGCGTATTTGTTGAAGGGACGATATAAAGGCGACGATAATTATAATCATGCGGCTTATTATTACAGTTTTTTGCGTGAAAATTATCCGCTTAGTAAACATATTACCAAAGCCCATGAGTTGGAGTTGGAAGCGCGAACCAACGCTTATATGGGAGCCGAACACAGTAGCGCCACACTTGACGAAGCTCAGAAATTAGCCGACATAACACTTCGCCAGTTTAGTTCCGAATTGGACGAAGAAGAAAAAGAAGAAATTCTTGAAATGAAAGAAACAATTATTCGGCGTCAGGCGGAACGGGAATGGACAATGGGACAATTTTATGACAAAAAACAATATTACGGTTCGGCAAAATTGTATTACGAAAAATTGTTGGACAAATATCCTCAGACGGAATATGCCGAAAAAGCGAGAGTTCGGCTTGAACAAATTCGGAATAAACCGGATCAGCCCGACCAACTCGATTTTCTCAAAAAAGTCTTTCGTCCCAGAGGAACTTAGGCTGCGTGTAACAATAGAATTTGTTTCTTAATTTCTTTTCCGGTTGCAAAATTTATGAAGACGGAACCGTCAAAACAATTCGAATACGTTGAAAAAAGGCTTCCGGTTTTCTGGAACGGTTTTGACGTATTCTTGTTGTTCTTTCTCTGGCTTGCTTTGTTGGGGGGAGTTACCGGAACCGTATTACATTTTGTTTCGGAACAAACCGGATCGGTCGATGTTGTCCAACCGGTTAAAACAACAACACATCATCCGCTCTCGCAACTCTTGGAACAAAGTAAAAAATCGCCGATCATTTTATTTGTTGCGTTTTTCTGCGGAGTTCTTACTGCTCCCGTAGCCGAAGAATTTTTGTTCCGGCTTCTTTTTCAGGGTTGGCTGGAAAAAAGATCAAACGATTGGAGAAAATCGTGTCAATATTCAAAATATTTTCCATTACATTTTTTATTTATGCCGGGATTTTTTTCTATTTTTATTGTTTCAATTCTTTTCGCTTTAGCGCACGGCGGAAAACGGATGGAGCAACCGGTTGATATTCAATTTTATTCAATGGTTGGAATTGGAGTTGTCAATTTATTTCTGTTTTGTTTTGGAATATTTTATCTCACGGTAATTCGCGGTGTTGCCGTTCAAAAATTCATATTTAGGGCAAACCGGATTATTTTTGATATATTTATTGCTGCCGGAATTTTTTTGGTATCATCTCCGTTTATTTTTTCATTACATTGGTTATTGCGCAACAATTTTCCTGATAATGTTACGGATCCGGCGCCGCTTTTTCTTTTTTCGATAATTCTTGGCGTGTTATATTTTTGGACGGGGCGTTTATTGCCGTGTATTATGCTCCATGCTTTCCTCAATGGTTTTAGTTTTGCGGTTCTTATTTTCAGTATTTGAGGTCTAAGGTATTTATTCAAGCCGTATTGGTCAATATCTGATTTCTTTCCGGTAAAACGGCATTTCGGAAACTTCCCAAAAGGCAGTTGTATTTGATATATTCTTAAAATCGCGTATATTCCTAAATAAGAATATACGCCAATTCAGGAATATACAAAAAACGTTAAGAGGTTTACGATGCCCCAATTCAAGAATACATCACCGGAATTGATCCATTATACCGAAATAGTAATTATTCAGTGGAATGTTTCAACTGAAATATTACTGTTTTTTTAATGCGGAAAGGCGCAGAACAATAATTTTCGCGTTATTCCGCGAAATTTCAGCGTGTTCCGCGTTAAAAAACAAATCGTATCTATTCGGTCATTCACAAATACACTATCACAAATGTACTATTTGAAATCATCAATTGTGTGTTTGTGATTTTTCTTAAAGGTTTCCAATCAAGAGGTCGGCGACTGTAGGTGAAAGCCGTAAGTGAAAATCCTTCGGTATACGGCTACCTGCCGTTTGCCTGCAAAATGATAAAAAGGTGTTACAAAAGCCGAAAAAATCTCACGAGAGATCAAAACCATCTCTCGAGAGATGAAACCTATCTCTCGAAAATAAAACCCATTTCACGATAAATGAAATCCATCTCACATGAGATAAAAATTATCTCACGAGAGATGAAACTCATCTCACGAGAGATAAAACCTATCTCACGACAATAAAACTCATTTCACGAGAGATGAAACCTATCTCACGAGAGATAGAAATTATCTCTCGTATGTTTTTTGGATTTTTTCGCCTTAATTCCGCCATTTCCTGAACAATGACGCAGAAAAAACCGTTTATTTTGTCCAATTTAACACAAATAGCAAATAATTTGTATCTATTTAGCCGGTCAGACAACAGTTCGCCTGTTTTACGATTAACAATTCACAAGGTAGGCAATCGCTCACCGAGCGGCTTTCACCCAACGATTGCGTCGGTGTTAGCCGACCTTCGTCTATGCGGTAGGGGCGAAAAATCTTTCGCCTCTACTTTGCGGCGTTTCGGCGAAGGGTTTTCACCCACCGCCGCCTACCTTGTGATTTTATTGATGTATCCTACCTATTGCCCTACGCTATGGATATTGAGGGCTTTCGTCCTATTTTTCAGCTAACTGAATAGATACGTTTGGATTGTTTTTTAACGCGGAAAACGCTGAAAATTATGCGGAAAAACACAGAACTCTAACTTCCGCGTTATTCCGCGAAATTTCAACGTGAAGAATTTCAAGGGTGTTATGAATGTTGTAAATAGACAATCCCTTGCTTATAATTTGAATAAATTAGGGAGAACGGTTGAAATATTGCCAAGCCTCAAACCTCCAAAATGGAACAATGTTTGCCGAAAATATTGATTTTACCCATAAAGATTGCCTGTTTTACCAACCCAATTAGGAGAATTCCAAAAAAATTGTAGAAATCTTAAGAATATTTTGAGATTCTACTGGTAATTTTTGTCGGCTTCGGCGAAAATAGACTATTGTTAATGGAGAGTGAATGGCGAAATAACTTTTTCACCACAAACGAATCCTCAATTAAAAGGTTATTGAATGAACCTTTATCTGATCAACGTGATCAGTGAAACCCTTTACACAATTGAATTTAGGAGACTGAACAATGAAAAAACAACTTCGTTTCGGTTTTACTCTTGTGGAATTACTGGTGGTAATTTCGATTATTGGCATGTTGGCGGGGCTTTTGCTGCCGGCAGTCAACGCCGCAAGAGAAGCTGGACGCCGTGCCGTCTGCTTGAACAATCAAAACCAATTAGCTCTCGCCTGCCTCAACTACGAGAGTGCAAAACAGGCTTTGCCGCCGATGAGAGGAGAAATCGGGCGGAGTGGGGATACTATTAATGTTACGAGTTGGATAGGTTTTATCCTTCCGTACATAGAATATAACCAACTCTATCTGAATTTGAAAGATGTTACAGCGATTACAAGTACAACTCACGCAAATCATCTGATTTTAATCAAAACACTCATTTGTCCAAGTGCTGAGAAACCTGAAGTAAGCTCAGGTACACACTATATTTGTAATGGCGGCTATCAAAATGCATTTGCTGCGGATTGGAGTACAGTTTATTCGACATCTATGTCAATAGCCGCAGTAACTGGTGGTTGGACAACACGACCTTTTGATCCTGGTAAATTGTCCGATGCTGTTTTCTTTGATTATCAAGCAGGAACAAATACAGGTACCACTGCAGCTTCCAACGCCTGTACCGCCAAGTGTTCAATTGATTATATTTCCAGTCATAGTGGAACCAGCAATGTCCTTCTCATTTCAGAAAATGAACGTTCTATTGTAGGATCTCTTTCAGGTGGTACTCGAACTGGAGCTACATGGGCTTATTGGCTAGGAGGTACAACAATTGATAAGCCTGCTGTTGATGCTGATGACGAATCACTGATTGCATTTTGTTATCCGATCAATACAGAATTTTCAACTTTGGCTTTGATCAATCCTACTACAACAACTCCGCCCCAAACTTTGGTCGAGACTACTACTCCTCTTCCTCCTGCTACTACTGCGAGTGCCACTGCCAATGACCTAGGTTACACTACTATTCCTAATACAAGTACAGAAGCAAATTATTTAACACCGTTGTTTATCAATCAGGGAATGGATAGAGGTATAACGTATGGAGCTTATCGTCGAGCCAGACCGTCTTCACGTCATCCGGGAATTGTTGTAGCGGCATTTGCGGATCGTAGTGTTCGAACATTGAATGAGAACATTGATAAGGAAGTATTTATTTGGCTTTGTCAACCGAATAGCGGACGAGTGATCAGTGGTGATGCATTTTAGTTTGCTTGTTTTATCCTTTACTTAGTTCAACACCAAAAAACCGGAGGAAAAACCTCCGGTTTTTTTAATACTCTGCAACGCCCTACGAATAGGATTCCCAATAAACCTAAGCCCTGCAAGGGCAACATAAACCAGCCCGCCGCAACGCTGCGGGTAATTGTCCATAAAAAACACCAACACCCTACCTGCAAGCAAAAGTATCTACACATTTTTTGGGAGAGGAAGTTGGTTTTGGGGGATATTTTTTGTTTGGATGATGTTTTGGGGTGGGATTATTTTGGGGTGGGGAATTTTGGCACAAAATGGGAAGAAAGTAAAAACGGAATAAACAAAAACTTGGTCTCGTCTTGTATCTGAGATAACTTTTTTTGTTTTTTTGCGTACCCTCTTCGTGTTGTAACACGAAAGATTGTGTTGCAATTTATTAGAATCTCATAGAATCATTTATGAAGCAGTCCGTATTTCCTACAACT
>JAITQV010000253.1 GCA_031288765.1 Planctomycetaceae bacterium | reverse complement strand
CGAAAACATATTGGGGAAATTCTTTAGCGATTTGAGTTCCGGCGGCGCCTCGTTCCGGTTCAAACCAGAGAATGAATTTCAACCCCAAATCGTGAACCGTTTTACCGAGTTCTTCGACACCGTTGGGAAAGTTGACCTGATCGGAAAACCAATTTCCGACTCCGTTGGGAAAACCGACCGGAAACCACGCCGCATCGAACCAGTAAGCGTTACAACCCGCTTCGGCAAGTTTTTGTGCAAATTATTTTTGACCGTCTATACTTTGAACGGTAAGAAATTACCTCTTATTTTTAATAGAGAACCTCTAAAATTATTCGTAAGTTCTTGTTTTTAACAACAAAACTAAAATTTTTAGAAAATTGTTAAAATCTGTACTTTCCAAAAAATTGTGGTATTGAACATTGGTTTTTATTTGTGTATAAATATACTCCTTTAATAAAGAAGAATTTCATTTCCACAAGTTCTTAATAATAAATAAGTTATCAAAATGACTATTTTAAGTTTTTTTCACTGAAAATAAATGAACCCTAAAATTTTGAACACCCTACCTTGCAGGGCTTATGTTTTTTAGGAGGCGTGATCCGTAGGTTGCGCTGCGCTCCACCTACGGTTATGCACATCACACCCCTAGCGGGGTTAAGATTCCGGTTGCCGTGCGGCAACAAAAATTTGTCGGCTAACGCCGACGCAACCGTTCGGCGAACGGTCGCCTACCTTATGAATTTTTGGCGAAAGGCTTTCACCTACGGTCGCCTACCTCTTGAATTGTTAATCGTAAAATCTGCGTCATCTGCGGACTATTTTTCCCCGTGTATTCAGTACATTCAGCAGTTAAAACTATTCCCTGAGTTAAAACTATTCCCTGTTATTCACTCACGGTAAATTTCCAATTCTTTGATTGAAAAATTTGGTTATTCCGGTTATTGTGATGCAGTATGATTTTAGCGGAAACATTTTTACGCGTTTCAATTAAGGCGATTCCTTGTTCCGGTTTTAAAACGGCAAGAGCGGAAGCAAGAGCGTCGGCTTCGGTTGCGGCGGAAGCGGCAACATGAACCGTGCAGGGAGTTGTCAAACCAAGACCGGTTTTCGGATCAATAATGTGAGAATACCTTACGCCGTTAATCTCAACAAATTGAAACCGGTCGCCGGAGGTTGCAACCGCAATATTTTCCATTGGAATAGTTTCTTTACCGTTGAGATTGATTTTCCAACCATTCGGCGGAGCCTTGCCAACCCGAATATCTCCCCCCGCATCAATCAAAATTGTTTCAATACCATATTGTTGTATCGCTTCAAAAGCCCGATCAATCGCGTAACCTTTGGCAATACCGCCAAGATCAAATTTGACGCCCGCTTTCAAGATTTTGATTCGGCGGGTTGATTCGTCGAGAGTCCAGAGTTGATTGCCGACAAGCCGGCGAGCCTGTTCAAGATAATACTGCTTCGGTAACTCCTTTTGCCGTTTTGAACGCCGCCAAAGACGAACAAACGGCGAAACAGTTATATCAAAAGCGCCGTCCGAAATGTTGCTGAAATACTTTGCCGATTTCAGAACGTCAAAAAGATCGCCGCTCACCGCAGCGGTTTCCGGCGGATTAACAACAGAAGAATCAAATTGGGCGCAAAGTTTGGAGAGTTCGCTGTCGGAATCGTAATCGCTCATGATTTTGTTGAGAACACGAAAACGTTCGAAAGCATTATTTGTTGCGGTTTGGGCGGTTTCTTTGGATTCGGCGTATAAAATAATCCGAACCGGTACACCCATGTGAATCTCTTCAAACTCAAACCGTTCCGCCGCAAAAAAAACGGAAACAAAAAAGAAAAATACCAAAAATTCCATATCAATTACAAAAAGAAAATCCTAAAAACTCCGGTTTGAAACAAAATAATTTTCAGAATTGTTTTGTTTTTTAACATTGTAAGTTTTGACAGTTGTGAATTTTGAAGGAGAGGGAGGGCAGAAGTTTATTATAAATTAAGAACTAATGTTGTTTGGGTTTGAGCAAAGGATAACCGAGTACGTTCTTTTTTGAGGTTAATTCGTGGTCGGTTGTGTCTTGGGAGAAGGTGTTCCAAAAACAACCCAGTAAAGCATCGCAGGAGTCGGCATGATGAACAATGATTGCTTCCAGAGACATAGGCGGTTTGGCAGCCCCCCAGTCGGGAAAACGTTGATGCGAAACAACGATATGTTCCAACTGAGTTTGAATTGCCGGATCGAGTCCGATTTCTTTTGCCGCTTCACGAATCATGTCCCGTCCGAGCAACGCATGACCGATCAATTCCCCTTCGACCGAATGCCGTAACGCTCCGAGTTCGGGTTCATATTCCCGGATTTTGCCGATATCGTGCAGTATTGCACCGGCAACCGCAAGTCCGCGTGAAATTTCGTTGCGGCGTTCGGGGTAAGTGGAATGATAATGGTCAACCAAAGCGGCGGCGATTTTTGTGACCGAAAGAGTGTGTTCGAGGAGACCGCCGATATAACAATGGTGATGATGGCGGGCGGCAACACATGTTAAAATTCCGGTGCGGTGTTCTTTGAGTATCTTTGTAACTATATTGAGCAGATTTCCTTTACCGAGTTGGTCGGCGGCGATTTGTTGGAGTTCGCCGAACATCTTTTCCAGAGGGAGCGGCGATTGAGGACGGAGCAAAATCGGGTCAAAACCGTCTTTGGCATCTTCGTCGGTAACAGGTCGTATTCGGCGGATTTCGAGTTGAGCTCCGAAATTGGGCGTAACCACATACATTGCCCGAATCTTATAAAAAGTTCCGGCTTTGAGGTTTCTAAATTCCCTGTAAATCGCCGCATCCGACCAAACCGGAAAACGAACCTCACGAAAAGCATCACGAAAAACAACCTGAATATAGGGTTTTCCGGTTTTGGTTTTCAGTAATTCCTTTTCCGAAAGCAATGCGAAAAAATCCGCTTCCTGATTGGATTCCATTTCATGAAGCGCAACTATTGATATGTTCGGCATAACAGAGAAACCGGCGGCTAAAGAAATAAAACAAAAGAATTTTACGGTATTATAAAGTTTCGTATCTATTCAGTCAGTTGTTTTCAATATAAATGTTTTCAGTATTAACCCTAAATCTTAACCCCGCAAGGGGTGTAATGTGCATAACCGTAGGCGGAGCGAAGCGCAACCTACGGACGGATGTCCTTCTCCTTTCCAAAGTCCCGCAGGGACGGGATTATCAACCAACACAACCATAATCTCGCCCCTTGCGGGGCTTATTTTGGGGTGGACGTGATCCGGCGGTTGCGCTTCGTTTCACCGCCGGTTATGCACATCTCGCCCTGCGGGCTTAGGAAAAGATGAAGTTTTCTTACGTCATTGTTAAACAATGGAACCGGATAGATACAAAGTTTCAAGGGCGATAAAAAATTAACACGTATTTAATTCAAATTATCCGTGTTTGTTTTCAAAATCCAAGTCCCCCCAAAACCGAAAACATTCGGGAAAATTCCGTGTTTATCAGCGTTTGAATCATCGATCAAATCATATCGTTGGCAAATTCTTTTTTGAGAAGTTGTAAGCCGTGTTTCCCTTGAGCGTTGTTGACCGTAATGGAAATATTGCGTTCGCTGGTGGAAATGATATTGACGTTGATTCCGCCGTCGGCAAGCGTCTTGAACATTCGGTACGCCAAACCCGTGTGCGACCGCAACCCCGTACCGCAAACCGATAAAATCGCAACCGTCGGATTGTGCAACGGTTCATCGCTTTTCCATTCGCCGGCAAGTTTTTTCGTAACCCCAAGCGCAATGTCCAACATGGTTCGCGGAACCGTGTACGTAATAATTGCCTTTCCGTTGCGCCCGCAGCTCTGAACAATCATGTCCACCACAATACCGGCTTCTGCAATTCGTTCAAACATTTCCGCCGCAATTCCCGGTTTGTCCGGTACATTGGGCATGGTGATTCGCGCCTGCGCCTGGTCAAGATGGATGGCTTCAATCAGAATGTCCTCCATGCCGGAAATCCGTGCAACATCAAGTTCGGGTTTTACCTGTTTCGCCGGCTTCACCGATAATTCCTGCGAATGAAGTTGCGAGGGCGTTTTTTCCAATTGGAAGACCGAATGAACCGCACGAAGTGTTTCAATTGCGTCTTCCCAAGATACGAGAGTGGAAATTTTAATTTCGCTGGTGGTAATCATGCTGATATTGATCATTTTCCGTGACACCGCCCGAAACATCTTTTCCGCTACACCGCCCTGCTTTTCCATGCCAAGCCCCACAACAGACACCTTCGCAACATTTTTCTGATAATCAACCCGTTCGGCTCCAATTTCTTCCGAAACAGTTTTTAATACGTCAAGTGTTGCCGTTAAATCGTTACCGGGGACAGTGAACGAGATGTCGGTTCGCTCTTCCTGTCCGATATTTTGGACAATCATATCGGTTGCGATTTTTGCTTCGGCGATACGAGCGAAAAGCCGCATTGCGTTACCCGGCTTATCGGGAACTCCGACCAATGTCAATCTTGCTTCGTTTTTGGCAATTGCCGCTCCGGCAACCGCCGTATTACTTTCCGGTGTTCCGACAATCAACGAACCGGGCGTGTCGGTAAAACTGCTCCGAACATGAACCGTAACCCCAAATTTCTTGGCAAATTCAATTGACCGGCTGTGCATTACTCCGGCGCCGAGACTTGCCAGTTCGAGCATTTCGTCATAACTAATTTGCGAAACTTTCCGTGCTTCCGCCAAAAGACGCGGATCGGTTGTGTACACGCCGTCCACATCGGTGTAGATTTCACATTCATCGGCGCCGAGAGCCGCCGCCAACGCCACCGCCGAGGTATCGCTCCCGCCGCGCCCCAAGGTCGTAATATTGCCTTCGTCGTCAATCCCTTGAAAACCCGCCGCAATAACAATTTTACCGGCGTCAAGAGCCTTTCTCATACTGTCGGTTGAAATGGAACGGATACGTGCTTTGGTGTGTGAGCTGTCGGTTTTGATACCGATTTGGGCGCCGGTCATACTAACCGCTTTGTAACCGAGCGATTCCAACGCTATTGCCATGAGGGCAATTGTAACTTGTTCGCCGGAAGACAGGAGCATATCCATTTCACGGTGTGAGGGGCGGTCTGTGATTTCCTTCGCAAGCGAAACAAGATGATCGGTCGTTTTGCCCATCGCACTCACAACAACAACAACTTGATTTCCCGCTTGTGCCGCGCGGATGGCTTTTCGCGCGGCTCCGAGAATTTTTTGAGTATCGGCAACACTGGTTCCGCCAAATTTCTGAACAATAAGCGGCATGGTACGGTTTTAAGAGTTAAAAATAAAGGAAAACAAAGTCAACTGCAAAAAACAAGCGGGTAAAAGAATACCAGATTACCCGAAATTGACAAGCCCCGAATTTAGGGAATAGTTCAAAACGGAGAGTGAACCGTGCCGCAAGCGAATTACCGGCGGCATTATGGTAAAATTCCGGTCTCTGTTCGGTTATTTAGCAAACTATTATGCGGGACAAACCTTATTTCCAGCCTAATTTTTCCAACAAAACAACCTCTGCAGCCAATAATTCCTCACAAAAACAGCCTTATTATCTTATTCTTTTATTTTGTGTATTTGCCCCAATCGACAGCACCGTATCCTGTCGAACACGGAATCTTTTCCGCAAGAAGCGCATTACAGAATGTGTCTCGGTCAAGACCGAATTTTTCTTTTTCGATACGGAACATATAAAGATGCCAGGCACTTCGTGTTACACCGGAATACAGTTTGGCGGGAACAATTCCCGGAATCTCGGAAAGCAGTTTGTTCAGATACATTCCGTTTTCCTGCCGCATTTCGGCGTACTTTTCGATGCCGGCGGTCTGGGCACAAAGAACGGCGCCGGCAAATTCGACCATTCGGTTGTTGCGTGCGCGAACAGAATGATAAGAAAAATCCGAACTCGTCAGTCCGCGTCCGCGACCATTATTATGACACGCATAAATTTTCTCTGCCAATGTGTCGTCGTTTGTCAACACGGCACCGCCGTCGCCGCAAGACAGATTTTTTGTGACCTGAAAACTGAAACAGCCCGCCGTGCCGATGGTTCCAAGATTCTTGTCCCGCCATTTTCCAAGATGGGCTTGGCAAGCGTCCTCAACTACGGGTAATTTTCGCCGTGTGCCGATTTCCAAAAAGGTATCCATATCGGCAGGCGAACCGCCAATATGAACCGGCAACAGCAACGCAGTATTTTCCGTACAAGCGGCGTCCGTTTTGGCGGGATCGATTTGGAACGATTCGATGTCAACATCGGCAACAACCGGAAGTGCGTAGTGCGCTAAAATGCAGTTGATAGTTGCAACAAATGTGTACGGCGAAGTGATAACTTCGTCACCGGGTCCCATTTCAAGAGCGGCAAGCGTGTTGATAAGCGAGGATGTTCCGCTGTTGGTTGCAATGCAGTGTTTTGCTCCATTCATTGCAGCGTAGGTCTTTTCAAATTCGGCAACCTTGAAATTCTGGGTTCGGCACCAGGTTTTCGTGTTGAGGACTTCCAGTAATAGATTTTCCTCGTTGCCTTGAAGAATGGGCCAGCCCGAAACACCGCCAAGAGTCATTGCTTTTCCGCCGAGAATTGCCGGTTTGTCATCCGGCAAAGCATCGGAGGCAACAAGCGTTGTTGCCGTGTAACCGTTCAAAAAAGCGCCAAGTCCGGCAACACCGCTCGCCGCCAAAAAGTTACGCCGTGAAACATTGTCTTTTTTCATAATAATCTCCTGATTATTAAAATAGGTTGTAAATTCAAGGTTATTTCACTGACATCAGGCAGTTGTCGAGGTCTGGTTGAAATTTTAACACACGATCAATAAACCTGTAAGACTCCAAACGAACATCGGGCGGAAAACCCTACATTATTGATGAAGGGCTTTCAGGGTATGACGCAAGTTATTCAAAAAATATCGGGGCTGTTGATGATTTCGGCGAAGCATTGCCGAATTGCCGCACGCAAGTTGCCGTCAATCTCCGGCGTTACAACACAGGCAAGTTCACTCGTTTCATATCCGCCGTTTTCCTCAAAAGCCGCCTTGGTGGGAATATACCAATAAACGCCGTTCCCGTAATCCGCCGTCGCAAGAAAATGCTCGGGAATCAACGATTGAGCAAATAGTTGGTAATCAATGAAAACCTCTCCCAAATTGAAGGAAAGCAAGTGGACTTTCCGTCCGATACTCAACCGAGCCACACTGCTTTGCCGCCAATTATCAATCGTTTCCAACAAATAACGCCGTTCCAAAGCATGTTCTCCGGTATAAGCCGAAGCGGGTTTTATTGCCGGATTAAACGGAACCGCCACAGCAACCCGTTTGACTTCGAGGGAACCAAGCGGTTGTTCTTCGAGACGCCGCAGGTTTTGAAGCATCCCTTCGCCGAGACGTTTTCCCAGTTTTTCAATCGCTTCGATGCCGCCGATATTGTATTTTCCGAAGGCAACATCTCCGCTGCAACCGGTGAAATAAATGTTCAAGGCGACGGAATTGTCGTGTTCCGCCACATGACGAAGCGCTCTGCCCGGAACATCGGTACTGACCATTTTTCTCATATACGCCGCCATCGGATGTGTTGCGTAAAAATGGATTGCAACGATTCGCTGTCCTTCGGTGTTCTCGAAACAGACCGTTCTCAAAACCGGATCGATTTTGCCGACCGGCAATGCCTGCAACGCCGGCGGATTTTTGCCGCTGCCTCGCCAAAGGACTTGCCCTTTTTCGTCAATGATTCGCCTGTTGCTTGCCAAACCGGCGACACGTGTTTCCGCCGTCAACAGTTTCCCCACCGATTGCCACGAACCGCTCACCGCTTTGGCAATCGCTTCCGAAACGCCGTTCATGCTTGTCGCGCAGTATTCCGGTGAAACGACCGGTTGTCCGTTTTCGCCGGATTTCGGATTGTACTCCGGCGCCCAGCGAATACTGTCGTGCTGATGAACACAATGGAGAAAAACGTTTTCCCCGACCGTTCCCGCTTGTTCGGCAATCATTTTAACCCATTTATTATAGGACTCACCGCAAATATAGATGTAATCGCAGGAAACCCACACGGCACGGGTCGTTCCGTCGTCCAAAACAACACCGCTGACATAAATCGGCGTTTCGACCTTTTCGTTGGGAACATAAGCCAACGGTTCGCCAATCGGCGGCGTAACGTCAACTTTGAAGCTAACTATTTTGAGACCGCCCGGATTGCCGGAAGCCGCACTCTGTGCCGCCGGAACCGTAACACCGGTCGGAACAGCGTCTTGTGCCGGCGCCGGCGACGAAACTTGTGTTGCCAAAGCAACTCCGGCAACCGCCGCCCCGCTGCTCTGCAAAAACAAACGGCGTGAAACATTGTCTTTTTTCATAATTTCCATAATAATTTGGTATCTATTCAGTTAAGTGTTTAACCAATCGTTTTCCCGTCATCGCGGTTCGTACATTCCCGTGTACGCGGCTCGTACATTCCCATGTACGCGGCTCGTACATTCCCGTGTGTGAGGCACACACCTTCCCGAGTGTGAGACACACACATTCCCGTGCCGTCCCTATTCATAAGGTAGGCAACCTATTAGTTGATAGTTTATAGTTGATAGTGAAGGACGCAAGCGGAATCATTGTCGTTGCGGCAGGAAATCCACATGCGAACTCTCCACTCTCCACTATAAACTATCAACTAACATCTTGCCCTTTCAGGGCGAAGTTGTTGGGGGCATCTTAACCCGCCGCGTTGCGGCGGGCTGGCTTATATTGTCCTTTCAGGACAATGTAATTCCGAGCCGCCGGTTATGCACATTTTGTCCTTTGCGGGACTTTGATGCAATCATTCGCCTATCTTGCGATTAGCAATTCACAAGGTAGGCCGCCCTTCGCCGAAGGGCTGCGTCGGCGTTAGCCGACCAGTACATTTCTTGTTGTCGGCTTGCCGACAACGCAACCGCTACGGCGAGCGGTTGCATACCTTAGGAGGTCTGATCCGTAGGTTGCGCTTCACTTCACCTACGGTTATGCACATCACACTCCATGCGGGATTTTGAGGCAATTATTCGCCTATCTTGCGATTAACGAACCGTTTGTTAAGCGGTTTTGAGTTTCGCAACGTTGTTGTGGATTTTGTCCACAGCATTGACAATGTCGTCCATATCGGATTT
>JAITQV010000058.1 GCA_031288765.1 Planctomycetaceae bacterium | reverse complement strand
GAATAGATACAATGATTCTTTAGCCGTAAAACCCACAAAAAAACAATCGGCTTAATAATTACAAAATACGACGTTTTTGCCATGTTTTCAATGTTTGAGCAGGTAAGGGAAAAGGTCTAATATTCATTACTAACTCTTAACTATTCACCACTAACTCCTAACTGTTCACAATACACTCTTAACTATTCACGGTTCATTGTTCACGAAAATATTTTTTGTTTCCCCGCCCTCGTAAAATTGAAAAAAAATCTTAAAATTCTTAACGCCTAAGGGATTGAAAAAAACTCCAAAATAGAGGAAAATAAAAACCCTATTCCCGTAGCCTGTTTTCCCAATCCCGGAAAATAGCCTTTTTCAGGATTGGACTTTGTCTTTTGATTTTCTAAGATACATTATTTTAACGCGGAGTAAGATAACTTTATGAATATTGCAGTCATCGTATTGGCGGCGTTTTTGGGAATGGCCGCGGTAAGTGTCCGGCTTTGGCGGAATTACTATCGCCCTGTTTATTTATTGGGCATCTGGCTCGTCTTCCTAATTATTGCCGCCGCCGGAACACGGCAAGCCCTCAACGAAGAATACGTGTTCCTTGAAACATGGAAAAATACACTCCTCAGTATGGCAAACTCCTTCGCTCATACCACCGAAATAATGGGACATGCCGGAATCGTTCCCGAAACATCGCCGGATACCGCCGCCACCCCCGCCTACAAAAACCTCCAAAATCTCTATGCCCTTTGGTGTAAAGAAATCCCCCTCGTCGCCCGTGTTTATACCTTGCGGCTTCGTGATGATAAAACCGACGCCGTCTCTTGGATCATCTCCTGCAAAGCCGACATCAACCAAAATCACCGCATCGACCCCCCCGAAGAAAATGCCAAAGAACCCTTTCAACCCTGCCATAAATGGTCGGATATTTACCGGAAAGGATTTGACGGCAACCTTGTAATAGAGGACAAAATCACTTCAATCCCCTCACACAATGTTGCCGTAGAAGAAAATAGGACAACAACACCCTCCGGCAATGCCGCAAAGGAAAACAGCATGGATACGGCACACCCCGCCAATGTTATTACCGCTGTTGCGCCGTTGCGCGACCCCGAACACCCCGATTATGTCGAAGCAATTTTGGTTGCAGACTTCCGTGTTGACCGGCAAAACGATATGATCCGGCAAATCCGTTGGTCAACCTCGCTCTCGCTTATTACCGTGTTTGCTGTTTATTTGACCGCCGTTTATTGGATTGCCGTCCTTTTGTGCGCCGTTTCCCGCCTCACAACCGATAATAAAGAACTCGCCAACGCTAAAAAATTCACCGACGCCGCCGCCAAAGCCAAAAATGATTTCTTAGCCAATATGAACCACGACATCCGTACCCCCATGAATGTCATCGTGGGCTTCACCGAAATTCTCATGCACCGCCTGCTCCAAAACGGGTTTATCCAAGAATGGGAAGAATCAAAGGGGATTCTGGAAATCATTCAGAAAAACAGTCAGGATTTACTCACAATTATCAGCGATTTTCTCGATTTCTCCCAGATTGAAGCCAATTTGCTCCAGATTGAATCGGCTCCTCTGGCTCTTAAACAGCTGGTGGATGAAGTCGGTCAAAGAGAAATGTCCCGCATCACCGAAAAAAAACTCCATTTCTCCATTCAATATAAGGATGTTCCCGAATTGATTTTGGGCGATTCCGTCCGGCTGCGGCAAATTCTTACCAACCTCCTCGATAACGCCGTCAAATTCACCGAAAAAGGGAAAATCGAAGTACATTGTGAAACGCCGCTTGGCTCCCAACCGGAATCAACCGCCCCGTCCGCCAAAATAAAAAGCAAACGCCATGCCTACCCCGAATCGACTATTCTTAAAATCAGTGTTCACGATACGGGGATTGGGATTTCGCCCGAACAAATGGAATATCTTTTTCAGCCGTTTGCGGCGGATCATTCGTTGACGCACGAATTCGGCGGGACGGGGTTGGGGCTTAGTATTGCAAAACGGTTGGCTCAGCTGATGGACGGCAATATTACAGTCAAAAGCGAACCCAATGTCGGAAGCGTTTTCACATTAACCTTGCATATTTATTTGCCCGCAAAACAGGAGGCTTCGACAATTACGGAGGAAAGGCGGTTTGGAAAACCGGCGGACGAATTATCCGGCGGGATTCGTGCGGCGGTTCACGAAACGGTCAGCGGCGCCGAGCCGGACGATGTTTCCGGCGGGAAACCGGATTTATTCTTGAAAAATGTGCGTATTCTTCTTGTGGAGGACATGGTGATTAACCAAATGGTCATTTCGGCTCAACTTCGCAATGCGGGTGCCAAGGTTGAAATTGCCGGCAATGGGGAGTTGGGTATTAAGAAGATTACGGAAGATATGGACAACGGGTTGTTCTTTGACGTTGTTTTGATGGACATGCAGATGCCCGTGATGGACGGTTACGAAGCCGCCGCACAACTCCGAGCACAAGGTTATAACCGCCCGATTATCGCGGTAACCGCTCACGCCTTAACCGG
Source organism: Planctomycetaceae bacterium (assembly GCA_031288765.1). Lineage (GTDB taxonomy): Bacteria > Planctomycetota > Planctomycetia > Pirellulales > Thermoguttaceae > WRKP01. The sequence continues at coordinate 5,126 of JAITQV010000058.1, read as the reverse complement.
CGACCGCGATAAAACGATCAAAGCCGGTTGCGACGATTACATTTCCAAACCGGTTGATAGAAGAGTTCTCATTGAAACCATCAAAAAAAATCTCAAACAAAAAAAATAAATCCTCATTATTGAAGAATTGATCGTGGAAAGTGGGGGGATGGCGTGCGGGAATCGCCAATCTTTTAAATTGTGTATTTATTCGATTACTTGAACATAGGGCTGAAAACCCTATGTTCGGGACAAATCACTGAATAGATACAATCACTCAAATCACTTTTTTGAGAAAAATTGGGAAAATCGTTGCGATTCTTTCATTTTTCGGTCGATAAAAGGGAAGGTAGAGATAGTCGGTTCTCCACAATCGGAAATAAATCAGAACACCTAACATTAGTATTTCCGGTTAAATTTTTGGATGGAAAACGAATATGAACAGCCAATACCATTTCAATCAAGAACCTTCAACGCGGAAAGCACACGTTGATCAAAGAGACAGCTTTTACACACACGACTGGGAAACCGCAAACGATCTATCCCTTCCGCTCTCCGAAGAACCATTGGAAGGAAAAATTATCGCCCAAATGCCCGACCTCGGTACCAGCCGAACAATCTCCGAAATTATAAAATCAAAACAACAAGCCGAAAATTGGTTAAACCGTATTTATTCCGGTTTCGCTTTCCTCTCGTATTTTCCGAAGCGGGCGTATCAATCGTTGGCTGGTATCAATTTCAAAGGTTTCCGCTTTTCATTCCCCGCGAAACAAACATCTTACCGCAATTTGATAATATTTTGTCTTGTTGTTTTTATGATTGGCGGAGGTTTCCTGATTCATAAAAGTGTCAGGAAGCAACAGAAAAATTCCGCCCGTCTGGATGTTGCTGCATCGGCAACTCCTCAACTTACAAACAACGGCAACATAGAGTGTTTTCCGTGTTGTGAACCGGCAACGCCCCAACCGGCTGCACCATCCGAACCGGCAGCATCGCCCAAACCTGCGGAAATTCCGGCAACGCCCCAACCGTCAACACCGCCCAAACCTGCGGAAATTCCGGCAACCCCCCAACCGGTTACACCGCCTGCGGAAAAACCTCCGGTAACAACTCCGGCTGGCAATGTTGCGGTAACAGTTGCGGCAACAGATCCCAAAGTTGCTGAAAAAAGTAATCAAAACAATGTCAATTCGCCTTGGGAGCGTTCCGCAACAGACAATTATTCCCCTTGGACGATGAATTCTCCGGGTCGTTTGGAAGTTTCACCGGCGGTATTGGAAACGGTTGATGTTTCCGCTGTTGCTGCGAATCCGGTTCCTCCAACGGTAACGGCAACAGCAGCAGCGACCAATCCGGCATTGCCGCAGCCGGCACTGTCGCAGCCGGCACTGCCGCAACCTCATACGGCACCACCGTTAGTTCCAATGATGCCTATCGTTCCGAACCAGCCGGAAATAACCGCCAACCCGCTTGCCAATATTCCGGTTAATAATCCGGTTCATTCTGCTAATGCGGGGCAACCGGTATTGCCTAATTCCAATGGTTCTAAGGAAGTTGTTGCGTTTTCGCAGCAAAACATTCCCGTATCCCAGAATTATCTTACGACTTACAGACGTATTGACGGTTCTCCGGTTCCTCCGCCGATGCAGCCGACACCTTTGCCGGTTTATCCGCCGCAAACTTACAACGGTAACGGACAACCGGAACAAAATCAATACAGACAATATGAACAAATTGTTCCTCCGTCTTATTCGGGTGTGCCGACCGCCAATAATATGATAACACCGGTTCCCATGCAAGGAGTTGCGCCGCAACCGGTGCCGGGAGTGTTGACGGGAGCGATGTTGCCGATTCCGATACAACCGGTTGCTCCGATTCCAATTCAGGGAACGATTCCGCAACCCATTCCGCAAGGAGCAGTACCGCAAGGAGCAATGCCGCAAGGAGCAATGCCGTTGGCGGGAACAATTCCACAAGGAGCGGTTCCACTGGGAGCGGTTCCGCAAGGAGCAATTCCATTGGGAACGATGCCGCCGTCAGGAACAATGCCAATGTCTCAACCCATTCCAATCCAAGTTACCGCGCCGATTCCGCAACAAACCTATCATTCATCACCGGTATATCCTTATTCTGCTCCTGTTCCTTCGGTTAGTAGTCCTGTTTCGCCGTCCTATTATCCGCCTACATCGGCAGCTCCTTATTATCAGCAAAGTAATACTCCGGCTCCTTATCGGCGGTTGTATTAAGTGCTGTATTAAGTGCTGTATTAAGTGCTGTATTAGACGGTTGTATTAAATTCCGGCGGTTGTTTTATTGGAACTGTTCCGGCAAGGGATTGGGGAATTATAGCAAATCATAAACAACAAACCTGTGATTATATTTGAGCAGGAATAACAAGAATAAAACGGATTTATTTTAATCCGACTCCTTTCACGTTGCAGGTTCTAAACATGTCCGTTATACCAGAACCGGTTAGCCGAAAAGACGAAGAGCAATCGGATTCGATTATTTCCGATAAAACCCAAACACACGAAGAATCTTTTTTATTACCTTCCATTCTTCGGGGTGCGGCTTATATTTCGTCGGGGGGAAGAGTTTACCGCCTCTTTTCCGATAACGACGAAATATCATTCCCAACAGCAACTTTTGAAGAAACCCTTCAATTCGATCCGTTGCCTGAAATACCGCCTATTGATGATTTTGTTTCGCCGTTGGAAGATATTTCGGAGGAATATCTTGCGGAAACATTTTCCGGTTCGTTGTCGGATTTTTCGGCGGATTCGGTGAAGAACCGTTTCACGCCTCCGTCAATTCTGCAATTAAAACAACAACCGCCCACTTTACCGATTACGGAAAATTGTCCGCAAGAACAGCAAGAACAAGAGCAAGAACAACCGGCTTCCCCCAACTTGCCGTCAAAAGAAAAATGTTCCCCCAAGAGCGAAACCTATAAGATTTTTTCCGAAAACGAACAGGAAGAACCCGCCAACACAACGACACCAACTCCGCTTTACCCAATAACTCAGGAAAAGACAGCGCTCAAATTATTTGAAGCGTTTCCCGAATTGACTCTTTCCTCTGATCTTCCTCTTGCGGCGGTTCCGGCTAAGACGGTTCCGGCTAAGACGGTTTCGGCTGAGACACATCAATCCATTACAACAACACCGGTTGTCCAAATGATTCGGTTGGAAGTTCCTCTTCGATCGCGTAAACAAAAACATTGTTTTAACCGGTTGCCTTTACACCAACAGGAAAAAATTCAACATTCCCCGCCTGATCAATATAATACGGCAAAACCTGTTGTTGTTCCTCCGCCGACACCGACACCGGTACCGACACCGGCACCGACACCGGCACCAACGCCGGCACTGAAACTGACGCCGGATAAAGATAGGGATATTGATCCGGTTACACAGCCGTTTGATGCCGGAGCAGCAACCCCGCCGGTAACGGAACCGTCATTGCCGGAACCGTCATTGCCGGAACCGCCATTGCCGGAACCGCCATTACCGGAACAATCCTTGCCGGAGAGTAAGCCGAACACTTTATTATTTCCGTTTAATGAGGCGTTGCCGGTTGGGGCGGGCGGTTCTTATAAGGATGGTTTTCAAAAGCACGGGGGAACATGGCAATTGATTTGGCGGTCTCATTGGCCCGAATATCTCAAATCGTTGGAGTTAGCGGCTTCCGATCAAATTTGTTTTTTGGCGGATCATCTTGAGATTCAAAAGGAACAAGGTCGAAGTGTGATTAGTTTCAATAGTTTTCAACCTGGGGACGGTTGTACAACACTTTCGCTTTGTGCGGCGCGGGAGTTGGCGGAGCGCGGTTATCGTCTTCTTTTGGTTGATGCACACCGGCAGAATCCCGAATTGCCGCAACTGCTCCACTTAAAGACCAATCCTGATTTTTACGAAATTATCACACTTATTCCTGATCGGCTTGAACTTTTACCTTGGAGTGAGACCTCTATTGAAATCAATTCCGGTTTCGGCGGTCATATTACTCAATCATTTGGGGAGGTAGTTGGGTCATTTCGGGGGGATTATGATTTTATTTTGCTTGACAACGGCAGTTTAGTGGAATCTCCGCTTCGTGAGCATGTTGTTCTTTGGCGGGAGATGTGTACGGACGGGGTTTTGTTGGTTCTCAACATGAAGAGTCCGCCTTTGGTGGGGGTTCGGGCAATTGCCCAACGTCTTTTTCAAAACCAAATCAATTTGCTTGGTATTGTCGAGAATTACGTCTAAGCCGAGCGAGATTGGGCAAGATTTCTGTAAAATTTTCGATAAAAGCCTGGTATCTATTAGGCGGAATGTTTTTTTATTCTAAACTTGCGGGGCGGGATGTGCATAACCGGCGGTGAATCGCAGCCGCAACCGCCGGAAGTTTGCCGACAAGAGGTAGGCAACTTTTCGCCAAAGGGTTTTCACCCACGGTTGCTTGCCGATAGGCAATCAAAACAACCAACTTTACATAAATTCGTTGTCGGTTGACGCCAAAACAACCATCCGCCAACAAATTTCCCAGTCGGTTAACACCGACGCAACCGCTACGGCGAGCGGTTGCCTACCTTGTGGAATTCTGATCCGTAGGTTTCGCTTCGCCTAAAACCAATGAGGATTCGCAGAAAACCAATGGAGTCTCGAAGAAAACCAATGGAGTCTCGCAGAAAACCAATAGAGTTTCGCAGAAAACCAATGAAGTCTCGCAGAAAACCAATGAAGATTCGCAGAAAACCAATGAAGTTTCGCCTAAAACCTCTGAGTCTTCTGGAAAAGCCTCTGAGTCTTTCGGGGACACCCCCAAGTCTTCCGAAAAACCGACCGCTTACAAATCTTACCCCCTTTATCCTTAAAGTCCCTTATCTCCCCAAAGTCCCAAACCCGCCGCGCAAACCTCGTCCGCCGCACTGTTTTTTCAGAATGCTTCACAACAAAAAAACACTCTGCTAAAATATTATGAAAATTTTAGGCGGTTGCTGCCTTATTGTTTTGATAACTTTGGCAAATGGCTGTGTAAATTTGTTCAAACTCCGCGTGATTCGCAAACGAAATGACCAATTTTCCTTTGCCTTTTTCATTTGATTGCGTTAATTTGACCTGTACTCCGCCAAGCCGCTCACGAAAATCCTGCTCAAGTTGCAT
>JAITQV010000237.1 GCA_031288765.1 Planctomycetaceae bacterium | reverse complement strand
ATTATGCGTTATGTAATCTGTTAAAATATCAAAGTTCTCTATATTCAAGGAGAAAAATCATGCAACAAATTTTATTTAACGTTTTGTCATGTTTCATGACAAGCCTCATAGCATATTTTCTGCTATGTCTCAGCGGTAATTTCCGTTCGAAAGTTCGTCGAAACAGATACCGAAACGGATTTACGCTGGTCGAATTGTTGGTAGTAATTGCGATTATTGGTGTGTTAATCGCGTTACTGTTACCGGCTGTTCAAGCCGCTAGGGAGGCGGCAAGACGAATGCAATGTACCAATCACCAACGGCAAATTGGTATAGCGGTACATAATTTCCACAATGTTCACAATCGTATTCCCAATGCGATCAATGATCCTTTGGTTCCACCTGCCAGAATTTCGGTTGGAATAGGCTTATCCTATTTGGTTTGGTTGTTACCGTTTGTTGAAGCTTCCGCTCAATATGACATTATGTGGCAATATTTGAACGGAACAGCAAGCACACCTGCTTCACATGGTTGTATCGAACTTTCACAGTCCTCACCTGCAATCTTCAAATGTCCCTCCGATGCGGCTGCTACAATTATTCGGCGTGAAAGCAGTTACATTTTTGCCGCCACAAGTTATCATTGTAATCGCGGCGACATCAAAGGCTATGAATACTTTGGAGTACAAGATCGCGGGGCATTTGTGAGCGGTTGCCGCGAACGACCCGTCTCTGAGTCAGCAGCACGCAGTGATAAAGGAAATATTCGGGCATTAGAAGGTATTACTGACGGAACCAGTAATGCGATTCTGATTTCTGAAATTGCAGTATCAGATAATCAAGGCGGCGGAGTGGGACCAATTAAAGGTTCTATCGCACAATTCGGAAGCGGCGAAGTTGCCGGTTTATTTGACAGTCCTAGTATTTGTTATAACAAAAGAACGGGACAGAATCAAATCAACCCAACTTACACTCATGCAACATTTGGTATTGGTAACAGATGGGCAACTGGTACTGGTTGCCACCATACGGCATTTTATACAATTATGTCACCAAATTCTCCTTCCTGTATTCGTTCTTCAGGTGATTGGGCATTGCCGACAGCAAGTAGTTTTCATACCGGCGGCGTTAATGTTGCTCTTTGTGACGCTTCGGTTCGGTTTATTTCCGAAACAATTGATGTTGGAGATCCGGCAGTCGTTCCGGCAACCGCAACAGGTTTGACCGGCGACGCTTACGGAGCATACGGCGGAGCATCAATTCATGGAATTTGGGGCGCACTCGGAACTGTTGCCGCAGGCGAAAGTTACTCCGTCCCCTAGTAAAATAAACGTAACTGTTCACATAAAATTAAGAGAAAGGAGATAAAAAATGAATTTGTTATTTCAAAAAAACTTTACGGTCAATTTTATTTTTTCCGTGATCATTTTGGTTTGTTGTTTTGCCGGATGTCAAAAAGGAATTCGGGTAGAAATGGTCGAAGGAGTTGTTACGTTTGAAGGCAAACCTGTTGCCGATGCTGATATTTGTTTCACTCCAAAAAACGAAAATTTCGGCATTCCTGCTATAGGAAAAACAGATTCAAACGGCGCATATCAATTGACTTCATCTCAAGGCGGCGGATTCAATAAAGGCGCAGTTGCCGGTGAATACGATGTCCGTGTTATGAAATATGTTGATTTAGACTATGTTGAACCGGTCAATCCTCAACTTGGCGATTCGGTGCCTTTGGCAAATCCGAAACATCATTTGCCCGAAAAATACGCCGATACCAAAACATCAGGACTTACCGCAACAGTCAAAACAGGAAAGAATACAATAAATTTTGATTTGACAAAATAATTTTTTTAAGATAGGATTTGCAGGATTACAGGATAAGAAAAAATTTTGTCTGTCCTGTAATCTTGTTAATCTTGTCTTAAAATTGTAGCCGCTCATTGATTTGTGTACTTTACACAGATTGATTGTTAGGTTATTCTGTTATCGGTTTAACCAAATTGCAATACAACACAGTGTTGTATTGTTTTACACTTTACTCAATTAACCGGAAAATAATCCGAAGAAAGAGAAATGAAAATGAATTGCAGAACCTTGAACCATTTTACAACAATTTTATTTTTATCAATTTTGGTAGCGTTATCAACATTCGTATTTAACACAACGATAATTGTTGCCGAAGAACCGTTGTTGTACAAAGTTGTTTGGGATACGCCAAGCAAAAATGTTTATGAAACAATGCCGCTTGGGAACGGCGAAGTTGCAAGCAATACTTGGATCGATGAAGAAGGGAATTTGAGATTTTACATTTCCCGAATCGATTCAATTGACGAAAACGGACAATTGTTAAAAATCGGCGCAATAAAAATCAGTCTAACAAATCCGCCGCCAAAACAAGCAGGCTTCAAACAAATTCTCGACATTAAACGCGGCGTACTTGAAGCGGTTTACGGCGATATTTCTTACAAATTTTGGATAGACGCCAACCGAAATGTTATTGTTGCTGAAATTACAACGAAAACACCGCAAATTGTTACAGTCTATAACGACGGCTGGCGGAACGAACGAACAAAATACGCCAAATATGAATCAAGCGATCTTTACAATATTTGCCCCTCCGAAGATAAATCTTTTCGTGAAAAATATAGAGAACGTTTCGATAATCTTGAAACCATTATCGAACCGGACACTGTTTTAAATTTGCCCGATGCTATCGGTTGGTATCACCGTAACATTCATAGTAAACCTTATCAGGTAACAGCGGAAATTCAAGGAACAAACGATTTACACCCGCAAGACCCAATACTGCGCCGAACTTTCGGCGCAATTGTTCAAACCGAACGCGGAAAGAAAATTGACGGTAAAACATTGCAGTCAACCGAAGGAACAACTCATCGTTTTGAAATTGCCGTCCACACAAAACACCCCGCAACCGAAACCGAATGGCTAACCGAAACAAAAAAAATCCTAGCCGACACGCAAAACTTTTCGTTGCAAAACCGTTTTGCCGAACACGAAAAATGGTGGAACAATTTTTTTAACCGCAGTTGGATTCACATCACACAAAATAAAAATAGCGTTGATGAATCTTCCGAATTGTCAGATGCGTTTATTTTGAGCCGCGCGTATGTTTTGCAACGTTATGTCTCGGCGTGCGCGGGACGAGGACAATTGGCGATTAAATTTAACGGTTCAATATTTACCGTACCGGAAAAAGGACGAGAAGGCAATGCGGATTACCGGCGATGGGGACCGGGTTATTGGTGGCAAAATACACGTTTGCCTTATTCTTCTATGGCGGCTTCCGGTGATTTTGACACGATGTTACCGTTTTTCAATCAATATTTTGATGTTCTTCCGCTTTGTAAAAACCGTGTCAAAAAATATTTCGGACATGGCGGAGCGTATTATCCCGAATGTATTTATTTTTGGGGTGATATGTTCCTTCAAGTTTACGGTTGGGAACCTTGGAAGGAACGAAAAGATAAATTACAAAAAAGCGGTTGGCACAAATACGAATGGGTTAGCGGTCTCGAATTGGCTTTCATGATGCTCGAATATTATGAATACACCGAAAACACTGAATTTTTATACAAAAAAGCAATTCCATTCACAATAGAAATTTTAACGTTCTTCAACGAACATTACAAAACCGACGCCAACGGTAAACTGTTTATGAGTCCTTCTCAAGCGGTTGAGACGTGGTGGGATTGCGACAATCCGATGCCGGAATTGTCGGGAATTTATGCGGTGATAGAACAGTTGGAGCGGTTGCCGGATAATTTGTTGACAACGGATAATAAAAAATTCGTGTCGGATTTGAAACAAAAATTGCCCGAACTTCCGTTGACGAAATCGCCGGACGGCAAAATGATGCTCGCACCCGCCCAACGCTTCGCCAATAAACGAAACATCGAAAATCCCGAACTTTACGCCGTTTTTCCGTTCCGTTTAATTTCATACGAAAAACCGAATGTTGAGTGGGGAATTGAGGCTTATAAACATCGTCTTGATCGAGGTTCGCTCGGTTGGCGGCAAGATGATCTTTTTGCGGCTTATCTTGGTTTAACAAACGAAGCAAAAAATCTCTTGATTAACCGCGCAAAATCAAAACATCCGCAATCAAAATTCCCCGTATTTTGGGGACCGAATTATGATTGGATGCCGGATCAAGATCACGGCGGCATCTTGACGAAAGGCGTTCAAAGTCTCGTAATACAATGCGATGGAAAACGAATGGATCTTTTTCCGGCGTTTCCGTCTGATTGGGATTGTGATTTCAAGTTAAACGCTCCGTACAAAACGATAGTTGAAGGTCAACTCAAAAACGGAAAAATAATCAGCCTAAAAGTTACACCAAAAGAACGTGAAAAAGATATTCACATCTTGTTACAAAACCAATAATAGGCAAATATTGATTTGAGACGTTTCGCAGATTAACGCAAAATTTTCGTAATCAATGGTTCAAAAGTAAGGGTAATACATAGGTTTGCCCTTACTTTTGTCTTTAACCTTTTACCGAAAGGTTCTCAACCTGCAACCGCCTAACCTTTAATTCACTCTCACTCAACAAAAAATCGCTCTTTACACACATCGGATTCTTTTGTATTATACACAACATCAGAAATTTGCTGTTGATCCCAAACAAAACAGGGGCTATTGAAATTTTTCAATTTTCCACTTAAATTAAATTCTTATATGGATTAAAAACATGCAGAAACCGCCGGATAACAAACAACTAAATAAACAACCTAATAATCCGCATGACCGGTTTGCCCGAAAAACAGTTGGGAATCCCGTGTATGCCGCCGATTTTTTAAAATATTATGCCGATCCCATTGTCGCCGAATACGTCAATCTGGATCGGTTGACCGCCGCTCCAACACATTATCTGACTAATGAACTCAAAGAAGTGATTTTAGATGTTGCGTTTGCGGCACGATTGCACGATGAGGAAGGCGGTTTGGATATCCTCATGTTTTTGGAACACAAATCCCGCCCATGCCGGATTGTACCGCTTCAGCTGGGAACTCATGGTTTTTTAGCCCTATACTTCGGTTGGACGGCAACAAACTATTCCGATAACTACCAACCGTCTTTTCCGTTGATGCTCCTCTTGTATCACGGAAATGAAGATATTAACGAAGAACTTTTCTTTCAGGATATTTTTCCTGAAATTCCGAAAAAACTTCGGAAATATTTACCGCAATTCAAAGTTATCGTAATTAACCTGAAACACTTTAACTATAACAACCTGCCCGGAAAACCTGAAACACAAGCAATTGCCGAATCATTCAAACGGGCAACCGATGGAACCTTCGCCGGTCATTTAAGCAATATATTGGAACGGATTAAATCCGCCAATTTAAACAAACAACAAACCCTGGATATCACAGCCAATATTACACAATATTGTACCTGGATAAATAATCTAACTACAGAACAAATTGTTCAATCCATTACAAATGTTTTCAACGGAACGGAGGGTATCGAAATGGCAAACACCATTCAAAAAGGAATTTTACAAGAAGGATTCGAACTTGGTCAAGCACACGG
>JAITQV010000208.1 GCA_031288765.1 Planctomycetaceae bacterium | reverse complement strand
ACGACCGGCGTAAGTTGTTTGGTTGTTAAGCAGTGCTGCAAGCTTGGCTGCACATTTTTCTTTTGTTTCGTTGGTAACAGTTGATTGCATTACTTCTTGTTCAATTATTAACAGCGGTTCAAAGTCATCGCCGTGTTGATACGTTTTCAACTTCTCCCAAGCTTCCTCTGATGTCATTGCCCATACATTAACCGCAACACAATTGATCAGAAGAAACAGAAATATCAGTAAATATTCTTGGATTTTCATCATCATTCAAATATAAGTTAAATTAAAGGTGAAAGTAAAATGAAACGTTAATATAACATTAAACATGAACGTAATTACATTGTCCAGGGACTACGTTCCGTACGGAAAAGCATTTGGTTTGCCTGTTCATCATCAACGAATTGATCTTGAGCGGGATTCCATTTTAATTTCCGTCCCAAACGTAGAGCAATATCTGTAATATTTCCGAGCGTTGTGGCGGCGTGTCCTTCTTCGATTGGAGACACGGGGTCTTGCCGACTTCGGACGGAACGAAACAAATCGGCGGTGTGAGAAGTATAAGGATCATTTGTTAAATCCGGACTAACATGCAATCGTGTATCGGAATCCTTAAACCGAACATCCAACAATGATTTTGGTTGCGCTATTAATTCTTCACGATTGACAAACACCCAACCTTCGTCACCGATAAACCGGCAACCGTTTTTCGGATGCGGATTTCCTACGCTACAATAATCGACGATCAAACCGCTCGCATAACGAAGAGTTGCCCGCCAATGAATCCATGTATCGGTCATTCCTGATTGGGGCATTATTCCTTTACCTTCAATTTCAAACGGTTTGTAAAATATTTCCGGTACCCCCCAACCGGCAATATCAAGATGATGAACTCCCCAATTTGTAACAAATCCGGCACAATAATGTGAAATCATGTACAACGCCAACCATTCGACCCGTTGTTTATCGAACGGAAATAGCGGAGCAGGTCCCGACCACATATTCCAATCAAAACCTTCGGGAGGTTCAGACGGAGCAACAACCGGATAGGCTGTTCCTTCCGGTGAAATAACTTCAACCGTGTGAATCTTTCCAAGATAACCGTTACGCACCAGTTCGCAGGCTTTTCGGAATTTGGGATCACTTCGTTGTTGAGTTCCTGTTTGAAATATTGTACCGTATTGGCGAACCAATTTCCGCAACTCAATCCCTTGAGCGATATACCGTGTCAATGATTTTTCACCGTACACATCTTTTCCGGCTTTAATAATCCGGCTCATCATTGGACCATGCCAATGATCGGGAACGGTACACCAAATCACATCGATATCGTCACGTAAAAGAACTTCCTGAAAGTCGGCATAAATTTGACATGCTTTATAATCAGCCTGACCGGTACGATTAGCGTACATTCCATTGACAACATCAAGAGCACGTTCCGCACGATCACGCCGTGCTTCGGCAATTGCAAGAATTTGATGATCGGGAAGCGGACGCATGGCATGAATCGAATGGCTGCCGCGATTGCCAACACCAAAAACTCCAATAGTGATACGTTCACTAGGCGGTAATTGTCCTTCTTTTCCAAGAGCGGAGGCGGAAACAATTAAAGGTGATACGATTACTCCGGCGGCAGTTCCTTTCAAAAAACCGCGGCGTGAAATACAATTAACGGACATAAATTTCTCCTAATAAATACAGATTGATTAAAAAATAAAAGAACAAAATTATTTTTTATTTCCATAATTCTTTCATCAATTCGACGGTACGTTTAACGAGTTGCCGACCGCCTTCCGGTCCGACCGGATTACTTTGAATGACAGCACTGTAACTGCCGCCGCGAACCGCCCGCTCAGTCGGAAGATAAGTTCCTACACCAACAAGTTGAATCAAAAATGTTTGGATCGCCGGGCTTTGCGTTTTCATCTGAATACCAAAGTCGCTAAATAATTCAAACTGGTTTGTACAAATAACCGTATCACCAAGCCGAATCACATGAATTGTCGTCGGATAACGTACATTCGGGTCTTTCTGTTGGGCTTCGTAACGTTCAACAACATTTCCGTACCAACTCCGTGCCATCCAACTGACTTCAGCCGGTGCTTTATCAGGATTTGATTTCAATAAATTATTTTGATGTTCCCATTCTGCTTTTGAAGCGGAATATTCGGATTCCGTTACTTTCCGCATGAATAATTGCAACGTCTCCACACGATGAATAAGCGGCACATCCGAAACTTTGGCATTTTTAACCGTTTCATAAGTATCCGTAACCGCCCGATCAATTTTTCGTGCGATTTCCTGCATTTCATTGAGATTCCGCAACGAATTCATTCGGTTAATCGCCGCATTACGATATTGAACATGCGGTGAATTATCGCCTGCCGGACTGCACCAGCCGAGAATCACAACATCCTTACCAAACCGTTCTGCCAGTTTTTCACGAACAGGATGCCAGAAATCCGCGTTGATTTTATAATCACCTTCAACAACTTGTGACGGACAGGAAATATTGACAATCACTGAAAGAAGCCGATCATTTTCGTCCCAGAAAAAGAGCGTACCGAGATCATGGTCTTCCATATTTTCGTAATGGCAGAAGTTGGGATCGTTTGAATTTCCGTACATAACAGCATGTCCGTCGGCGTAAACAGCGCGGCGGCTGAAAGCAACAACCGCAAAATCAAGCCCATAAGCCGTTTTTCCCAGCTTGCGGTTTTGCCATGCCGTAACAATTGCTGTTGCAACACGTTCCGCAGTAAAATTTATTGCTTCGGGAAAATCCATAATATCTTCCGATTTTGGTAGAGCAGGGAGATTGAGCCGTAATGTTGGGGCGGTATGAGTGTGTGTTGCGTTAATAACTATTTTTTGTACGTCGATTGATGCATCTTTGACAACAACTTGATCCTGAATCGCTTTTTGAAGATCGAAAGAAATTCCGACAACATCAACTGAAACGAAAATAACATTATCAAGTGATTTTTCACCGTCAACTGTTTCCAATGCCGTAACATTGGCAGTCAAAGGAGTTTCAACACCTTGAGAGAGACGTAAGTGAAATTGTCCTTGAAGCGGTACACGTTTGGGCGGTGTAATATCCGTGCGTGCCGTACCGACTTTAAGTTGTACCGCATAAACCGGTAGTGCAAAAGAGAACGTAATAAAGCACAAAAATAGACATTTGGTGGTTAATTTCTTCATAGGAATGTTCCTTTGTAAAAATTGAGTTAAAAAATGAAACTAAACAATTGACTATTCAAACGGTTTTATTGTTTCGTCAACCGTTTGAATAAACTTTCAAAATGACCGCCTCATAACAATAATTTGATTATAACCACAACAAATAAAAATGCCAAAGCCATTTTGCGTAAAATTTACTCCTATTTTGCGACATACAACATAATAGATACCTGTCTATCTAAAAACAGGTCTTTACGTATTTAGTTTTAATTTCTATAATTTGTACTTTATGAATAATTTATTCCCCAAAGAAGGAGGAATTAACTGTAACATTTGAGCATTATGTATTGATAACGGCATTCCACGAACCGACATCTTCACTCAAAAATATTTTGGCATTTGTCAAAAGATCATACCGAAAAATGTTTCTTTGTTCGCAATTCTAAAACCGCCCGACAGAAAATCACCGCAATCTCAATAATTAAAACAAAAAATAAATATCCTTCTCAATATAAACGCAATACCGCTTCAAAATAGTACGTGATATGGTACCCGTACACCCCAATAACCCCAAAACTCAAAGTTAAAATAGACAGATACCAATTGACATTTTCCCGAAATACATCGTTCGGTAGAAAAACAATCAACCTCATTAAAAGGGTAAAAAATGAGACAATGAGTTCGGTTTTTGGTGAAAATTGCTTGCTATTGTTGTTAAATTAGACAAAATAGGATGTTTGTCCTGCGTCATTGCTCAGGAAATGACGGAATTGAGGCAAAAAACCGAAAAAAACTCTCGAGAGATAGATTTCATCTCTCGTGAAATGGACTTCATTTCACGTGAAAAAGAGTCCGTTTCTCCTGACTTTTTCGTGATTCCTCTCGAGAGACAGGTTTCATCTCTCGTGAGATAGGTTTTATCTCTCGTGAAATGGTTTTCATCTCACGTGAGATAATTTTAAAAAAACGTTTTTTTGATTTTATCTCTCGAGAGATTTTTTTTATCTCTTGTATGTTTTCCGGCATTTGTAACACAATTTTTCTGTTTTTAAAAGTGTCGTATTTATCTATATTCATGTCTGAACATGATACAAATCAAGGGTATTTATTCAGTCGTCACTGTCTATTTTTATTAACCACAGAATACACGGAACACAC
>JAITQV010000653.1 GCA_031288765.1 Planctomycetaceae bacterium | reverse complement strand
AAACGCGCCACGCGTTCTTGCAAACGCGCCACGCGTTCTTGCAAACGCGCCACGCGTTCTTGCAAACGTGCCGCGCGTTTTGGCGAACGCGCCGAAAGTTTGCCAACAAAAGGTAGGCAACCCTTCGCCGAAGGGTTGCTTGCCGATAGGCAACCGAAACAACCAACATGAGATAAATTCATTGTCGGCTAACGCCGACGCAATCGTTCGGCGAACGATTGCCTACCTTGTGATTAACAATTCAAGAGGTAGGCAATCGTTGGGTGAAAACCCTTCGCCGAAAGGCTTTCACCTATAAAAAGAGTTAGGCGATTATGCCTTTTGACGATTATTTGATTTTGCATTGAAAACATGAATTTCCAGAGGTGCCCTATGTATTCAAATATAAAAGCGAATAAAAATAAAATTATTAAAAGAGTCATAGTATGTGTAATTTTTTTTGTATTCTTACTAATAGTAGGAAGTGTATATTATTTTCATAGATATACATTCATTTATGAAAAAACGCGATTTTTTGATACGCCAAAAGAAATAGAGCATTTATCCTCTTCCACAAGGCAATATGAACATGCTGCTGAAATGAAGATGAGTGAAACGTATTTTTTGAAAATAGCAAAAAAAGAGAAATGGTTGATAAAACGAATCAAGAATTCATTTAAAATTATTCGTTATAATTTTGCCAAACAAAATTGTTATGAACAAATATTAATGGGAAAACCAGAAAACGAAATTCCCGACTCTTGCTATCACTATATTAAAAATGGATATTATTATATTGATGAAACCAATCTTTATTACATCCATGTTGGGTATGATTTAGACAATGGTATGTGTTATGTATATTATCATCGAAGAGGAAAGGGACCATTAAGTCAGCGAGATATGAATCCCGATTTTTAGAAAAATAATATTTAACACGATAATATGATAAAATCAGAGGTTTTCAACACTTCAAACCTTTTTATTTACAGTGTGAAATGCCATTTTGCAAAAGTTCGATTTTAATTTTATTCAATTATTCTATCCAGCCCTATTTTCAGAATAAATAACCGAACAAGTGCTAAACTTATCTCATCATTTTTTCGTAAACTTGTTCGTACTCAACACCAAGCACTTCCCGAACAAGATACGTCAATGTCCGGTTATCGGCGTTAATGTGTAACGTGTATTGATGGAATGTCCGCGTTTCACCATGTGACCACTTACGAATCTGAGAATAAATATTAAATTCGTAAAACTGTGCAAAATCCGTTTCGCCCGGAAATGTGGGACCATGATTATACGCCCGAACTTCTTGTTTCAGTTCGTCGGAATACGGTAACTCCAGTATATCAAACGTAACAAGCGTAAGTGTTCCTCCGCGAAAATCAAGCGTTCCGAGAAAAGGTTTTGCCCGTTCATGAGGCACTGTTACCTGACAACGGTATTTGCCGTCCGTACGAAGCAACGCCGCCGCCGGTAAATACCGTAACCGTCCGTGCGGTGAAGAACCAAAAAAATTCGTATCAATCGGTACTTCCAATTTCGGGTCTTCCGCCGGCTGAAACGGAATAACCGCCGCCATACTTTGACCGCTGTTGAACATCCCGCGAATCTGAATCGAAACAGGAGGAATCCGCGACGGAGAATGAATCACATTGTTCACAATAGAATTGGTTGTTACAAACCCGACAAGCGAAACATCCATTTGATCCAACGAAACCGCCGCCGCATCCCCAAACGCTTCGTGAATTTCATAACGTTCCAATAAACGTACCGTTCGAATCAGATCAAATTCAACATGATTTCCGTGAACCGCATTCAACCTGACAGACCGCCGCATCCGAACAACCGGATGTTGCGGCATCGAATCAATAACAAATTCCCCGCTTTCAGGAAAAAATATCAGTTGGTCTTCACCGCCATAAGAATTGTAAAGCCAATCGGTCTTGCCGGCATCAATGGCATTGACATTTATTAAACCGAAACTATTGCCGTCAATTCCGTCACAAGTACTCGTCATCACATTGCCGTTCCAATCCGGGCAAATAACAATACGTCCTCCGATCTGATTACACAGTTCGAGGATTCGCGTTTTTGATCCGAGATAGTTGACGGCTTCACGGTAAGACACAAAATCAAACTGAAAAAATGATAACAAATAATTGTTTCAATCTACCGTAAATGGAACACAATATAATTATTATGTTTTTTACGATTCGTCCTTTGTTACACGAAAGAGCGGTTTACCGAATTCAACCGTTTCACCGTTTTTGGCAAGAACCGCAATAATTTTTCCCGAACATTCCGCCTGAATTTCATTATAAACTTTCATTGCCTCAATAATACAAACGGTTGTATCCGCATGGACGGTATCGCCAATCTTAACAAACGGCGGAGCATCCGGTTTAGGTGCCGCATAAAATGTTCCCACCATGGGACTTTTGATAACCTGAACATTTTTTTCGTCCTGAACAACGGAATTTAATTCCGGTACAGCCGGAGTTGCCGCCGCCGGAACCGTCATAACCGGAACCGGTGTTGCCGGATGTATTGGCGGATGTGTCGGCGGCGGAATTACCGTCATCGGGGTATTCCGTTTGAGTTGGATTCGCATGTCCGATTGCTGAATATCGAGTTCCGTCAATTCGTTTTTCTGCATCAATTCGATAAGCCGTTTGATACGCCGAATATCGAAAACATCGTTACCGCTATTGGAAGAATTAACCATAATAATATTTTGACAACGATTAAAATTTCAGTTTGTCGGTAATATCGGCAATATTAACAATACAACTAATATAACACCTTAACAGTCCGATAAAACCTTCAACTGAATTTTCGAAAAACTTTCAAATTTTCTTTTCGGACGACTACGGCATAACAACTTTACCGTAAAACTCAAAAGCCTGTCCGAATAATATTTCTCTACAAAATTTCTCTGCAAACCATGTTTACATTGACACTTCGGCAATTAACTCCATTTCAATTTTAGCACCTCGCGGCAATGCCGCAACCTGAACCGTACTGCGTGCCGGTCGGGCATTGCCCAGATGTTTTTCGTAAAGGGCATTCATCTTGCTAAAATCGGCAAGATCCGTTAAAAAAACAATTGTTTTTACGACACGGTTCCACGAAGTTCCCGCTTCCGCCAGAACAGCGTCAAGATTTTTGAGAACTTGCTGCGTTTGTTCTTCAATCGAACCTTCAACAAGTTCCATCGTCTCAGGAACCAAAGGAATTTGACCCGAAGTAAATAAAAACCCCTGACTGATAATACCTTGCGAATAAGGTCCGATAGCAGCGGGCGCTGATTTTGTACTAAGTGATTTCATTTTTTTACCCGATTTCGTCTAAAGCGTTTTGTAATTTATTTTTTGATTGCGAACCGACCATCCGTTCAACAACATTTCCGTTGTTGAAAAAAAGAAGAGTCGGAAGCATTTCAACATCGTATTTAGCCCCGATTTGGGGAAATTCCGTGATATTAACTTTGGCAATTCTCGCTTCGCCCGCGTTTTCTTTTGCAAGTTCTTCTAAAACAGGGACGAGCATTCGGCACGGTGCGCAGGACGGCGACCAAAAATCGACCAGAACGGGAATTGTCGATTCCAAAACATTCCGATCAAAATTTGTTGCCGTCAATTCCAAAATTGATTCCATATTGATAATTATTGGTAATTCCTTGTACCGGTACGGAATACCGGCATGATTTGCATAAATAAATAGTTCCGAAATGACAATAGGTCAAAAGTTCGGCAGCGGCACGAATCCGCAACTTCAACTTTTAATTTACGATTGTATTAGTTTTATCATATTTGACAAGATGTTCTCAAACTGTTTGGAGCAAAAAGAAATCTGTTGCTGTTAAAATCCATATAAAATGGAGAAAATGGGCAAAAAAATAAAACTATTTAAAATAATATATTGTCTTTTTCGATTTTGTAATCTATCTTATACATAAAGCATTTCGATAGTGATTTGCTGTTTACTTACCAAGAAAGTCGGAAGCATTTGGTCGAAACCAAATTTCCTATCAAAATCGTAGTGTAATCGAATGAGGGGTTTCCGATGTCAGAGTTCCAGATTTTAAGAAGGAGAAAAAAACAGATGAAAAAGTTGTTGACTCTCGCGATCGTTTTTTCGTTGACACTTATTCTGAACGGTGTGAGTTTTGCTCAGCAGACCGCTGCACCGGAAAACGGAGTTGTGGCAACAGTTACCGATGAGAACGCGGGTGTAACTGAGGGTGCTGCTGTAACCGGAGGCGGTGAAGCAGTGATTGTTGAAAATGGGGAAGTGGTGCAAGGCGGTTGTATTCCTGTTCCTTGCCGTCCGTGTCCGTTGCGTCCGTTTGTGCGTCGTGCCTGCACTCCGTGTGTTGCCGCTCCGTGCAATCCTTGTCCGCCGTGTGCGCCGCAACCTCCGGTTTGTGCGCCGGTGCCGCGTAAACTGTGCAATGCTCCGGTTTTACCGCAGCCGTGCCGGGTTGAACTGACAAATGATTCGTATGCGGATCCATGTGGTTATGGTTATGCCGGATATCGTCCTTCGCTTATTCGGAATTTATTTGCGCGGTTGTTTTCAAGATTTCAGGGTTGTGCCAATCCGTACTACGGGTATGAATATGGATGTCCTGAATTTGGTTACGGCACCGAATCCTCAACTCCATGTGAATCTCATTGATAATTTATTTTCAATGATTGAATTTTGACGATTCAATTTTAGCGATTCCGATTCTGTCCGGTATTTCAAAGAACCTTTGAAATACCGGTTTTTTTAATAGAGACATCTAAAAAAATTAGTTTTGTTGTTAAAAACAAGAACTTACGAATTCTTTTTAGAGATTCCCTATTAAAAATAAGAAGTAATTTCATGCCGTTCAAGGTATTGCTCTTTTAATATGGGAAAAGTATGGAAAATACGCCAACAAAATACAGATTTGAATTAGAAAAAAGAATGTCCCTAAAATTCCAACTCTTCAAAAAAGAGAACTTACTCGCCGTGTAAAGTTACAGTACTGGACTTTGGAAGATAAAGAGCAGGATGTATTTACATTTCTGTTTATTCGATACTCCATTCGTCCATCCAGTTGATAATAATCCTGTCGTCTTCAAAACGGATCGGCAACCAAATATAACGACCGTCTATCGCATTCGACGGATTCCAACGGTCGCCCATATAGATGAAACCGTTTTTTTTCCCTTGCACAGGCAAGACATAAGTACTCTGCGAATGAAACGAAAGCTCGG
Organism: Planctomycetaceae bacterium; assembly: GCA_031288765.1. Taxonomy (GTDB): domain Bacteria; phylum Planctomycetota; class Planctomycetia; order Pirellulales; family Thermoguttaceae; genus WRKP01. The sequence continues at coordinate 2,714 of JAITQV010000653.1, read as the reverse complement.
AATCTTCGCCGACAAACGGGTTACCCAATTCAGTCCAGGGACCGAAGACGGACGGAGCGACAGCCGAACGACCCGCATTAGGCGTCCATCCCGTACAACCCGACATTATCAGATAATATTTGCCGTCCTTTTTAAACATCGCGGGAGCTTCCATAAAACGTCCGACAAAAAAACGTCCATATACGCCGGAATGACTTAGATAATCGTCGGTCAAAAGCGAGATATGAAGAGTGCTGTTTTCTTCCGAAGCGCAAATATGGTATGCTTTTCCGTCGTCATCGACAAAAAGGGTCATATCGCGCGCCATTTGTCCGCCTTCAAAATCCCGCTTAACGATGTTCAACAAATCGGGATGCTTCGGAACAGAACCTCCGCCGAACTTAAGACCTTCAGTACGGTCGGGCGCATTTTTCATCTCTTCGGGATAATTCATCGGAAAATGACCGGCATTCGGGCGAAGACTTTTGACAAACGTAAAAGGACCGACAGGTTTTTCCGCAACGGCAACACCGCTTTTAGCGCCCCTGTATCCGATACCTTTCGGCTCCAGATGAAACCACATGACATATTTCTTCATTTTAGCATTATATATCACTTTCGGACGTTCCAGAATACATCCTTTTTCGATATCATGTCCCGAATTTTCGGGCATGACGCTCAAAACAATGCCTTCATCTTTCCAGTTATACAAGTCTTTCGACGAATAACAATGAACGCCGACATTAGCTGTATTTCCGCCCTGTCCTTCGGTTTTATGTTCGCCGTACCAGTAATAGACATCGTTTTGATAGAGTATGCCTCCTCCATGTGCGTTAATATGTACGCCCTTATTATCTCGCCAGACTTCGCCGGGAGTAAATGATTTCAATTCGCTGCTCGTGCAAGCGCTTGCGGATAACAGTAAAAATAATAGACAAAATACTTTCATAATCACATTTTTATTTAAAATGAATACTTTCATTGTTAGTTGTCAATTCCCTCTTCTTCGCTTTTTCGACTATTTCGCCAGCCTTTTTCGCGCGAGAGGACATTGTTGTACTCGTCTATCCGGGCGTTGATTTCCGCTAACATTTGCTTGCAGGCATCGGAGTTGTCGACTATTGCAGCGGCTTCGAGACAGACAAGGAGCTCGGAATAGGCTTCATCGACCGCGGCGCGGGCGGTTTTTACGCTGTGCTGCGTCCTATATGCGGCTTCCGATTCACGCTCTGCCATTAATGCGCGCACATTGGTATTGGCATCCTTCATTTCGCTTACCCATTCGTTAAGTCCGAGGGAAGCGATGTCGGCGCTGACTGTTTCGAGTTTCTGCAACAGATTGTGAATAGCGGCGCTTTCTTCTGCTAAAGGCAGTTTCGGAACGCCTTTGAAATCCCTCATAATATTGTTTACCCGTTCTGCCGCCTCGCGTTTAGATTCGTCAAAATGTCTGAGACCAACACGCACAACACTGAATATCTGGTAAAAAGCATTGTCGCGTCTGCTATCCTCGTCATGTATTTCCTGAGTAGTCTCGTAATGTTTCAACTGATCCAGATAGTCATCCTCTTCTTTTACCAGGGCGGCAAATTTACTTAATACGCCTGCAATAAGGCTTATCATTGCGTCAGGCGTCTGTAACAGAGCTAAAATACTGCTCATAAACTCGAAATGTAAATTATTCCGAAGTCTCTTCACCCAAATTGTTTTTATTTTTTTACTCATTTCTTTAAAATTTTAAATTCTTAATTATATTAATACTTAATTCATTTCGTTGTCAAAAACAACCAAACGTTTCCTGTCGTTCGCATGGACACATTGTTGTTTCCGCAAAAGTCCAAGCGGACGGCAGGAATACATTGCAATTCTGTAAACACCTCCTGCCGTTCGCCTGAACACATCGCAGTTCTGCAAACACTTCCCGCCGTTCGCCTGAACACATCGCAGTTCTACAAACACTTCCCGCCGTTCGCTCGAACACGTCGCAGTTTTGCAAACGTTTCCCGCCGTTCGCTCGAACACGTCGCAGTTTTGCAAACACCTCCTGCCGTTCGATTGACAAAATTGCATATTAAAACACACATTTTCATATACATTTCTTTAAAAAACTAAATTTCCTTTTGCAATATGGGCGCAAAATTAAATATAGCGAGCATTGTACAACATAAAAAATATCAGGCAATACACTCTCTTCAAAAAAACAATTTTCATGTCTTTTCACATTTTATTTTTAATCTCACCGGATGGTTTCACGTTTTTGCCGGAAACAAGGAAGATTTAGGAATAAAAAATCTGTAATTATTCCGCCGGTTGTTTTTTCGTAACTGTCTATTTTCATTTTTAATATTATTTACAACCTGATTTTTCTAACAAAACAACCTTAGCAGCCAAAATTTCCTCACAAAATCAACTTATTACCTGATTTCCTATTTTTTAATAAGGTAATAAGGTTATTATGGTGTGGGCGATGTTGCTACTAAGGTTGTTTTTGTTTGGAAAAATCAGGTTGAAAATAAGGTTGGTTGTAAATAATATTAAAAATGAAAATAGACAATTACAATAGTATATGTCCCGTTAGGGACATAATGTTGGTAGAAAACAGATACGAAATTGCCATTGCGTCCCGTTAGGGACGCAATATTAGTTTATAGTTTATAGTTTATAGTTTATAGTTTATAGTTTATAGTTTATAGTTTATAGTTGATAGTGGAGAGTGGAGAGTGGATAGTTCGCAT
>JAITQV010000650.1 GCA_031288765.1 Planctomycetaceae bacterium | reverse complement strand
AGTTAATAGTTTACAGTGAATATTTAAGAGTGGAGGACGCAAGCGGATTTAATACGTTGCGGTAATCTGATTTCCGTTAGGAGATTCATCTAAATAAAAACAAAAAATAAAATGTGAAAAGACACGAAAATTATTTTTTGGGGGAGGGTGTCTTGACCGATATTCTTTTAAATATAGAATAACCGATTAAATAATTTTCTACATTACGATCGGATTTTCCGGGTAGAAAATTATCGTAGAGATATAAAGTTGCGTGTCTCCCGTAGAGGGAGCGTCGCGTATATCTCTATGGGTGTGATTCTTTAAAACATGCAATGTACCACTTTCGTAGGTGGGAATAAGCCTGTTCTCTGTCACGTGTCGTTCCTGACAAAGAGTGACATTTCTGTTGCCGTTTCTCGGCTTGTGTTTGTTTCCCAATTTCAGCAACAACAGATTATTTGTTATGTAATCTGTTAAAATACCAACTCTCTTTTTAAAAAGGAGAAAACCATGTGTACATTTTTATTTAACCTTTTGCCATTTTTTATGGCAAGCCTCACAGTATGTTTCATGCTGTGTGTTATGTTGTGTACCGGCGGTAAATTCCGTTCGAGAGTTCATCGAAACGGATACCGAAACGGATTTACGCTGGTGGAGTTACTTGTGGTAATTGCGATTATCGGCGTGTTAATCGCTCTGTTGTTGCCTGCGGTTCAGGCAGCGCGTGAGGCAGCACGAAGAATGCAATGCACGAATAATCTCAAACAAATGGGAATTGCGGCACATAATCACCACGATACTTTTGGTTATTTGCCCAATACTTATCTTCAAAAATCAATGGGATATGATGCTCCAATCAACAATCGGCAATGGGTTTCATTCGTTGCACCCTTGCTTCCGTTTATGGAACAGGCTTCGCTTTACGAAACAATTAAGCAGAACACAACAGGGGGACAAACTTGGACACATGATCCAACGGCAAGCAACGGATTAGGAACAACTCAAGTTTCCGGACTTCTTTGTCCTTCTAACCCGGATGCCAAACCGCCAAAAGGAGAATTAGCGAGACTTTGTTACCGAGCCAATGTTGGGGACTTAACGTTTTCCGGTGGAGACAGTGGTGTTGATACACCGCGTGGAGTTTTTCGACCAGGGAACCGTGCTTTGGTTTCTTTCGCGTCCATTACTGATGGAGCCAGCAATACCGCTCTGTTTTTGGAAAGTTTTCCCGGTGTTTTTTCAGAAGCCAATCCACCGTTGATAGGGGGAAATGCTGTTGTAAGTTCACTCAGTTCCAGCTCTATGCCTTCAGTTTGTCTTTCGGTTAACAACAATGGGGTACTAACCAGTGTAGCAGGTCATACTCAATCGTGGCGACGCCCCGGAATGTCCGCATTTTTTGGTCGTCCTCCATGTATTGGAGTAATTACGATGCTTCCGCCCAATTCACCCAATTGTGCCAATTCCACCGATCCGGGAACGAATGGAGGAATGATTTCTGCCGGAAGTTTTCATTCCGGCGGTGCTAATGCCGGCGTTTGTGATGGAGCCGTTCGATTCATTCCGGAAGCAGTTAATACAGGCGAAACTCCGTCCGGGACTAATTTATCAACAATACTTGGAGTTGCCAGCCAACCTTGGTTAAATTATCAAGGACCTTCTATTTGGGGAGTTTGGGGTGCGTTTGGAACCGCCTCTCATGGTGAATCATCCGATTTGCCGTAACCAGAAACAACAACCTTTTATTACCTTTGTTTTATGACAAATTATCGTATCAGTCAGATACAAAAATTGTTTTTTGTTATCGTTTGTTTTTCGTTTTTAATATTATTGGGTTGCGGTTCCGGTTCGCCGTTTCCGGTTGAAGCCGTTGAAGGAACTGTAACACTTGACGGTCAACCTGTTGAAGATGCTGTTTTGACATTTGTTCCGGTTCATTCCGACAACGGCAAAGCGGCTTATGGACGAACCGACGTAACAGGAACGTATAAATTAACTGCGTTCAACGGAGGAAAATCCGGTGCCGGAACAATGGTTGGTCATTATATCGTCTCAATTCTCAAAGAGGTTCCTGTACGTGAACCCACTGCAAAAGAACTTGCCGATCAGGAAGAAAAAGGAATTGAAATCAATATTCCTATGCGTTCCATTGTTCCGGCACAATATAATGATGCCCAAACATCGGGTCTGACCGCCGAAATTGTTAAAGGAAAAAACATTGTCCACTTCGATTTGCAATCGGACAAAAAATAATTTGACATTGAGTTTTTTTCGGCAAAACGTCGCAATGACGTTTCTGCCGAAAATGAATCAGATTAATTCAGATTAATACTGACATAATCGCTCGGTGAACGGTTGCCTCCTTGTTCCTTACAAAACCACAGAAAATTAACCATGAACCACAAAAATACCGGAAATTGAAGAACTTCATTGACCGATTGAAGAACTTCATTAGCCAATTGAAGAACTTCATTGACCGATTGAAGAACTTCATTGACCGATTGAAGAACTTCATTGACCGATTGAAGAACTTCATTAACCGATTGAAGAACTTCATTGACCAATTGAAGAACTTCATTAACCGATTGAAGAACTTCAATTACCCAATGAAGAACAGTAATTGGTCAATGAAGAACTTCAATTGTCCAATGAAGAACGGCAATTGGTCAATATATACTCACAAATGCCGCAAAACGGTCTTTAATTTGTATTCAGTGATTTGTAGAGCAATTGCCCGTTAGGGCAAGCCTATCAATAGGAAAAATGTCCCAACCAACGTAAATCAAAAAACTCGTAGAGGTTTCCTATCTTTGGTTGCATTGGTTTTCTATTGATAGGGATTTCCTACGGAAATCAGATTAAAAGTAAGGTTTGTCCTGTACAATAGTTTGGCAAAGGACTGAATAGATACACAATATTACAGATAAATCTGCAAAATCTTCAAACAATCCTGCAAAAGTTTTGCCGGTTATTTTGTCCAGTTACCGATATCGTCATCGGTATTATCATTGCCGTCCGGTCCGAATGACCAGATATCATAGCCATCTCTTGTGCGTGTTCCCGGACAAACATATTGATACGGGTTGCCCCAAGGATCCACCGCTGCGGCACTGTCTTTCAGATAAGGACCGCTCCATCTTGCGGGATTGGAAAGATCGGAAGGCGGATTGAGCAACGCACTAAGACCTTGCTCTGTTGTTGGAAAACGCCCGACATGAGCCTGGTACATTTCAAGAGCACTTGATAAGTTCTTGACGTAAAGAACCGTGCTGTCAATATTAGCTTTTTCCTGTGTTCCCCGATAGGCGACAACCGCAGCCGAAGCCAATACCAGAAGAATAAAAATAACAGTCAGAACTTCTATTAAAGTAAAACCTCGTGAAGCTCCTAAACGATAACGAATCATCATTGTTTCCGCCGAAGAACGATGGGCTGTGTGAAGTTGCATTGCTAAATTCCTTTCGGGTCATGGTGTTCCGGCAATGACCGGAAACAACAAATTTTTAGTGTTTGGTTTGAATAGTTGACGTTTTCCGCCGGTTGCGGTTTTGATTAAAAATTTCAGTTTTTCCGAAATTTTAACTAAAGTACAACACAAAAAGCGAAAAAGTATTTTACTCTTAATTAAACGAAGATCAAATCACTTTGTTCCTAAAAAAACAAAATAACAAAAATCCTCCGATATTTTAAAGAGTGTTTCCCGTATATCCGATCAAAGGGAATGTTCTCTGTTTTTGTTTCGAAGGATAATTTTTTTCGTTTGCTTTTTCGGAGAACGCAGCATATTTCCTCAGTGTATTATTTTACAACACTGTCGGCTGTTTCGGGTAACGAAGGAAACGTTTTAATTTTCAGATTTTTCCGAAAAGCGGTGATTTTACTTTTTTAGATTGTTGCGAACCGGCACATTATAAAAAAGGAATTGCCGTGAACCGGAAAAACAGGAGAATTGTTATATTCGGAATTTCGTCGGGTATGCTGATTTTTTTCGGAAGGTTTTCCGATAATGGTAAACAAGCGTATCAAGGGCATTTGTTGCCAAAAAATTTAATTTCCCCAAAACCGTATAAGGAGAATTGTGATGAAATGTCGAATCCTTCTGTCTGTGTTGGCCGCAATTGCCATTTTCGCGGTTACCACGACTGCTGAAGCGGGTATGTTTGGTCGTCTCCACGTGCTTCGTGGTTGCGCTCCTTGCGAACCTGCTGCTTGCGAACCGTGCGAGCCGGTTACTCAGCCGCCGGTCTGCGAACCCTGTGAGCCAATATGTGAACCGTGTGCCGACCTTTGCGGTCATGCACCGTTCCGTCCGTTTGGCGGGTTTTTCCTGAATCTCAGGGCGAAACTGGTTGCCCATCATGCTTGTGCACCCGAATGCCAGCCATGTGAACCTGCCGCCGAACCGTGTGAACCGGTTTGTGAACCGTGTGCCAATCCGTGTGATCGCGGACCGTTCCTTCCTTTTGGCGGATTTTTTCTTGGTCTCAAGGCAAAATTAGCGGCTCACCACAGCTGCAATCCTTGCGATGAAGTATCCTGCCAACCGTGCGAACCGGTTACAGAACCATGCCAACCCTGTAAATAATTACCGGAAAATAAATGATTTTGTCGGTTTTACGACGAATCGAAACTAAATAATTAGAAAAGACCTATGGAATTTTCCGTAGGTCTTTTTTTGTATTGATTCGGTTCATTTGTTGAACAATGACTGAATCAATACAAAAATCTACCAAAGATTTTAGTAATCCAATATACTTTCCACGCTTTGAAATTGCTCTTTTAATACGTGAAAAGTATGGAAAATACGCCGACAAAATACAGAATCGAGTTGGAAAAAAGGATGTCCCTAAAATTCCAACTCTTCAAAAAAGAGAACTTACTCGCCGTGTAA
>JAITQV010000541.1 GCA_031288765.1 Planctomycetaceae bacterium | reverse complement strand
AAAATATTCCCGTCGTATCTGTCAGTGATTTGTCCCGAAAATAGGGTTTTCAGCCCTAGTTTCCGGCAGATGACGGAATAGATACTTGCTCTTTCGGTAATATCACAATCTCAATCCGGTTGTTTTGGATTCGACCTTCGGAAGTGTTGTTGTCGGCAACCGGATGACTCGAACCAAAATTACTAGTCTTGATTTTGGAAACATTCCAACGGAGTGAATTAACAAAATAATTCATAACCGCCATTGTTTTCGCCGACGAAAGATTGTGTTTTTGAGTTGTATTTGCCGGATCGGTGTTCATAACCCCATCCGTATGACCCTCAATCTCCAATAAGGCTTCCGGATCATTCGCCCGAATTTCTCCGGCAATTTTGCGGAGCAATTCCTCCGCATCGGGGTTTAATCGCCATGTCCCCGGCTGGAAAAGAACCTGATCAATAACCGTTATTTGAACCCGCTTACCATCAGATGATACCGTAACTCCCGAATGATTGATCGCCGGAATCCAACAAGACGGTTGAACTTGCGGAACAACCGATTTGGAAACATTTGCCGGTTGTTTTTCCTGCTCGGATTTTTTTTCACGTTCCGCCAACACTTTTTCCAATTCGGCAATACGCCGGTTCAAAACGTCAACATTTTCAGAATTTTCAGAATTTGCAGAAGTGTTCGCAACAGCCGCAGTAACCGCCTCAGTAACCGCCGCAGTATTTGTTGCGGTACTTTGGGGTACACTTTGATGAACACTGTCGGGAATACTTGCGGGAACCGGTTGTTCGGAAACAACAGAACCCAACGGACTTTGGGGAGGTAAAACTTCTTTTTTAACAATAAAATGTTCCGGCGTTACCGAACGGAACACCATTGTTTTTTCGAGCGTTTTTTCGAGCGTTTTTTCGGGTGTTTTTTCGGGTGTTTTTTCGGGAAGAGGTTTCGGTTGATTTTCCAACTCCAAAAACGTCGGCGGTCGATACGAAGTTGTAGGAATCGGCAGTAATTGTGAAGATGCCGGTTTTTCCTGAACCGGCGGTGTTGAAACAGGTTGAACGGAATCCGGCTGAACCGGAAGCGGTTGATGTATTGACTGCGGTTTGGACGAAAAACTGCAACAACCGGAAATAGAAAAACAAAGCCCCATTGCCAATATCAGGCAAATGCTCTTGTTTTGAATCAACCGCCAATTGTTCACAATACGAGACATGTTTCCAGGGGGGAGGGGGAACGGGTCACGATCAAATGTACTTACTATTTTACAACCCAAATAGATTGCAAGTTGATTTTTTTTCCCATTTCAACAAAATTCGGAGCAAATAAAATCAGTTTACAACAATTATAATGCCCGTACCGCTTGTTATTTTCCCTCAAAAAACATAATATAAGCATAGACAAAACCATGACCGAAATCATGCGGGAACTTCTAAAAAAACGGTATTTCCTCTAAAATTTTGTTTGCGTTCCTGTTCAAGAGGCGGGAACATTTTTTCGGAAGTTGCCGCAACGAAACCATATAAAGGAATTATGCAGGACAACGATTTAACTAATCGGGAATTCGGAGATTACCATCTTCTCCGCAAAATCGGCGGCGGGGCAATGGCGGAAGTGTATTTGGCGGAACAACGTTCATTGGGACGCCGTGTCGCCGTCAAAATTCTCAAACCCGAACTGGCACACGACGAAACTTATATCAAACGTTTTGTTCGGGAGGCAAAGGCAATTGCCGCATTAAGTCATCCCAATCTTGTTCAGATATTTCAGACGGATTGTTTTGAAGGGTTTTGGTTTATTGCTCAGGAATATGTTCAGGGGCAAACGCTTCAGGAATTGATTCGCCGTGAAGGACAATTGCCGTTCCAACGGGTTGCGGATATTCTTTGGTATGTTGCTTCCGCACTCGAAAAAGCGGCACAAACCGGAATTGTCCATCGGGATATTAAACCGGACAATATCTTACTCGGCGATAACGGCGATGTGAAGATTACCGATTTTGGGCTTGCGCGAGTCGGCGGTTCCAACGGCTCGGCAACTGCCGCAACCGCTTTGACGCAAATCGGTATGACGCTCGGAACTCCGCTTTATATGAGTCCGGAACAGGCACAAGGAAAACCGTTGGATCATCGCAGTGATTTGTATTCGCTCGGCATAACCGGTTATCACGCGTTGGCGGGACGCCCGCCTTTTCGCGGAGAAACGGCGCTTTCGGTCGCTCTGCAACACGTAAACCAACAACCGGAACTTCTGGAAAAATTAAGACCGGATATTCCGCCGCCGTTGTCGCGGATTGTCCATCGAATGATCGAAAAACAACCCGAAAAACGTTTTCAGTCGTTTTATGATGTCCAATTGGAATTGCGGGAACTCTATACGGTTTATCTGAATGATACGGAAGTTTCAACACGGTTGAGTGATTGGGATCGGTTTTTTATCGGGCGAATCGATCAACGGCTTTTGGCAACAACCGAAAAACTTCAGCGGGTTTTGCAAAAAGAAAACCGGTTGAAAAATCAACAACATCGTTTTTGGTTTTGGGGGTTGTTGTTTTTTCCGGCGGTGTTTGTGATAGGTTTAACACTTGGTTTTTTGCGGGTGTACTCCATGTCCAATCCTTTGGAAAAACCGCTTTCCTCACGAATTGCCAAACGGGACACGGTTTCCGAACAATGGGTTTATGCCTGTATTCTGAACACAACCGACGCATGGCAAAGTATTCTTGAATATTTTCCCGAAGAGGAATATTTTTGGGGTCGAAAAGCAAAACGGCAATTGATTCGTTGTTATTTTCACGAAGGAACATTGGGGGATACTGCCAATTCGCTTCCTATTTTTCAGGAATTTGCCGATTTCAGCGATATTGAAGTGGAGGATCTGGCGTTGGGGCTTGCCGGATTGGCGTGGTGTGCGGCGAAAAATCAAGATGATATGGAAATTGCAAAAGCATATCTTCGTCGGCTTTACGAGTTGGATTTTTCTTATTCCGACCCGCTTCTGATTCAGATTCTTGATGCCGCTCACAAAACAATTCAAGAAAAAGAAAATCACAAATAATGTATTTATTCAGTCCTTTGTTAAACAATGACACAAGAAAATTTGATATTCCGCTAGGAATGTAACGTTTCGACAAGTTTTGATTGAAAAGATTAGATTTCGTATCTGTTCAGTCATCTGCCCTATTTTCGGGACAAACCGTTGAATAGATACCGATTTTGGATTTTGTGATTAGTCTTGCAAGATTTCCGCCCCGCGCGGTTTCTTCAAACCTTGTTGCGGGGCGGAATATGACGGAAAGCTGTTGCCGGAAACTGCTACCGACAATCAACCGCCGCGAACCCGACGCCCCGGATGAGCCTCACTCTCTTCAATAATACGAAGGAATAAGTCCTCCAATGTTGTTGCGGGATTACCGCTGTAAATGAGTTGGGCGTTGTCGTCTTCGATAATTTTCATAATTTGATTTTTGGCGTTATCGCTTAACCCCGAAACCCTGATTTCAATTTCGTTTGCGACTTTCAGGAGGTCTTCGACACGCCCTAATTCTTTGAGTTCGCCCTGGTACAGGATTCCGATTCGGTCACAAACATCCTGAACATCGGCTAAAAGATGAGACGACATAATCACGGTTTTTCCTTGACGTTTGAGGTCGAGGATTAAATCTTTCATATTCCGTGTTCCGATGGGGTCAAGCCCGCTGGTCGGTTCGTCAAGAAGAATCAAGTCCGGGTCATTGATCAAGGCTTGTGCCAAACCGATTCGCCGCGACATCCCCTTCGAATATTCACGCAATTGCCGTTTCCGGGCGGATTCGAGACCGACCATGCTGATAAGCTGAGCAATCCGCTGACGCCGAACCGCTCCGGACATATTAAATAAACGTCCGTAAAAATCAAGCGTCTCTTCCGCATTAAGAAACCGGTACAAATACGATTCTTCGGGCAAATACCCGATTCGCTCGTTTTTGGCAACATCCGTTGCCGGCTTGCCGAGAACAAAAATATCACCGCTCGTCGGAAATAATAATCCGAGCAACAACTTAATGGTGGTTGTTTTGCCGGAACCGTTGGGTCCCAAAAGTCCGAAAACTTCGCCCCGATGAATCTCCAAATCAAGCGCCTTTAACGCCCTCACTTTTTGGCGTCCCCAAAAATCACGATAAACTTTGGTTAAGTTTCGCGTCTCAACTACAACTTTCGATCCTGTACTCATAATATCAATCCCCAGTAAAAACAGGAAAAACAAATCATTGAAATTTTAAACAACAATATGCCGGAAACAGTTTTTGTTTTTATTGATTTCCAATAGGTTCGGGCATGACAATAACCGTCTTATAAGGTTGTTGTTTGCGGTAAACCCAACAACAACTGTTTCTGCCGACAAAATATAATTGCATTATAATTTACCGGAATAATAAAATAAAAAAAGTCCCAGGAACAAAAATTTTCCAAAAAAATAATAATTCCCAAAATATTTCAACGGAATTTTTTAACCGCGCAAGAATTTCGGCAAAAAACCTGCTTGTTGACTTTGTGCAGTATAAATTGAAATTGTTTTTAATACAAAATGTCGGAATCAACACTTTCTGTAATAAATTCGTATTTTCCATTGCCAAGCGGTTTGGTTTTCCCGAATTTTGAATGAAGCGGTTTGTTTTTCAGTTTCGTTAAGTTTTCCGGCAATGTGAAAACGCCTTTGGCTTTCCCTTTGGTTCCAATCACAATAATCCGGAAATTTCCCTGATCGTCAAGCAATGCACCGGCTTCTACAACATCTTTCGGTTCACTCTCAACAGCAATTTCCAACGGTTTTTTGGTACTCAAAATAAACGGTTCGAGTTCTTTAACCGATTTGACCATTTCGACAACTTTTGCCCATTCCCGTTCGGCAATTCCGCTGCCGGGCAAAACTTGTTCGTAACGTTGACAAATATCAAAATTACTGTAAAAAACAAATCCTTTAGCTCCCA
>JAITQV010000487.1 GCA_031288765.1 Planctomycetaceae bacterium | reverse complement strand
AACGCCTTTGTTCCCGGCTGTTTTTCATTTTACTATGATATTTTTTTGTCCACAAGCGGTCTCTTGAATTTTCCGGCAATTTCTCCGACAATTATCACTGGAAAATATGCGGGGGATTGCCGAAGAAAGGAGCGTAAATTATGGCATCCCTTACAATAGACAATTCGCACAAAACGCCCGGCTACAATATCCAATGGCTGGAAAACGGTCACCGCAAAACGATTTATATCGGCGGAAAACACTTCGACCGGCGAACAGCGGAGCGGCTAAAAGAGGTAATCGAGACCCTGATCCGTTATCGAGAAAACGGTATCCTGATCCCCGACAAAAATACTCAAGTGTGGTTGGAAACGGCAAATCCGGCAATCCACGAAAAACTGGCAAAAGCCGGTTTGATAAAACTGCCGGAAAAACACACTTGCGGGGAACTTTGGACAGAATTTCTCAAAAGCAAAACCGATGTAAAAGATTCCACGATTCGGATTTACGAAGCGACCAAAGCCAAGTTTTTTGAATTTTTTTCGGAATCGGACAAACTAGGCAGCCTGAACCTGGACAAATTCCGGCAATGGACGGAATATTTGAAGGAAAACAACAACGCCAAAACCAGTATCACGCTTTACACCAGACAAATGAAGACGGTTTTTAATTGGTGTCGAGATGAAAAAAAATGGGTTTCGGACAATCCGCTTGCGGGAATCGGATCGGGAACTTATGAGAATCACGATAAGGATCGGATCATCACGTTGCCGGAGTACAAGGCAATGTTGAAAGTTTGCCCAACGCAAGAGTGGCGTGTGATCCTCGTGTTGGCGAGAATCGGCGGGTTGCGTTGCCCGTCCGAACTTGTCCCGTTGCGATGGATTGATTTTGATTGGGAAAGAAAGTTTTTCGTGGTTCGGTCACCGAAAACCGAACGTTACCCGACCGGCAAAAATCGGCACGTGCCGATTTTTCCCGAAATGGTGTCGGAAATTAAAAAGTTGGAAACCGAGTGCAATAAAAGTTCGGAATTTGTGATCAACGGTTTCCGAACACCGACCGGCGAACGGCACGAAAAACCGGCACTCACCTATCAATTCGACCAAATATCAATCGGAGCGGGGTTGGGCGAAATCGAGAGACCGTTCGACAACATGAGAATGTCACGGAGCAACGAACTCCGCAGAAACCCAAACATCGGCACGAAACTGGAAAGTATGTGGCTGGGACATTCACAAAAAGTCGCAGACGAACATTACTTTTACTTGAATCGTGCCGATTTCAAAAGGGCGGCTGAGTGGGAAACAGAGGAATGGTTATTGACGTAACCAATATTTTCCCTGTAATTTTCCCTGCACCCTTTTACTGCACCCTAATGCAAATCACATAAAAACGCCCCGTTTTGACATCCAATTAAAACAGCGTAAATATAAGAATTTGCAAGGATTTGCATGAATTTGCATTATCCTGCAGTTACCTGCAAGATGTTGTTTAATTTACTAAATATTGAATTTAAAAAATGGAAAATTATTTATCGGTTATTCTATATTTAAAAAATTATCGGTCAAGATACCCCTCCCCAAAAAATAATTTTCGAGTCTTTTCACATTTTATTTTTTGCTTTTATTTATAGGAATCTCCTACGGAGATTTATTGATTTGTTTCAATGTTTTTCTATTTAATATGAATTTCCATAATATTTCAATGGTTTTATGTTTTTTCGGCAGGCAATGGACATTCCTAACAGAATGTAACACTCTCCAAAAAACTAACAAACAAAACGTTACGAACCTTCTTTTAGCCGTTTAATTTCCTCCAACCATAAATGAACATTGGCATCACTTGGCATTCGCCAGTCACCGCGCGGCGACAAATTGACCGAACCTACCTTCGTACCGTCCGGCATACAACTCCGCTTAAACTGTTGACTGAAAAAACGATAGTAAAAAACTTCCATCCATTTCAAAATAACCGTTCTTTCATAAATGTTCTCAAAAGCATGTTCCGCTAAAAAACAAATTTTTTCCGGCGAAAAACCGTAACGTAACATGTAAAAAAGAAAAAAATCATGCAATTCGTAAGGACCAATCAAATCTTCCGTGAATTGAGTCATTGCTCCCTGAGAATCAACCGGCAACAGTTCAGGACTGACCGGAGTTTCAATAATATCACGCAATATTTTCTGCGTTTCCAAATTCATTTGATTTTCCGTTACCCATGTTACCAAATGCCGAACCAATGTCTTTGGAATCCCGGCATTCACACCGTACATTGAAATGTGATCGCCGTTGTAAGTTGCCCAGCCCAACGCCAATTCCGACATATCGCCGGTTCCCACAACCAACCCGTTGAGTTGATTCGCCAAATCCATCAGAATTTGTGTTCGTTCCCGTGCCTGCGTATTTTCGTATGTAATATCGTGTTGAGCGGCATTGTGGTCAATATCTTTGAAATGTTGTTCGCAGGCGGCGGTAATATCAATATCTTTGGCGGTAATTCCAAGTGTTTCCATCAACCGGCATGCGTTTTGGTGTGTCCTGCCGGAAGTTCCGAATCCCGGCATTGTAACACCGCAAATCACTTTACGCGGCAATTCCAGCCGATCAACCGTTTTGGTACAAACCAGCAACGCCAACGTCGAATCCAATCCGCCGGAAATTCCCAAAATTAACGAATGCGCCGCCGTATGAATCAACCGTTTCGCTAAACCAAGTATCTGTATCGAAAAAATCTCTTCGCAACTTTCATTGTAATTATCGGTTACGGGAATAAACGGCGCGGGATTGACGAAACGGTTGAGCGGAAAATTTCCTTTCGGCGGATTCGGAAAAGCCAACGTTTCTTCGGCATAATCCGTACAATTAACGGAAGGTTTGGCGGTAAACGTGGTGTTCTTTTGCCGTTCGGCGTTCAGCAGTTCAAAGTCAATATCGCCGGAAATCAATTGTTCTTTGAGTTGGAAACGCTTCGATTCCGCCAACAGTTTACCATTTTCGTAAATATAAGCGTTGCCGGTGTAAACGACATCGGTTGTTGATTCCCCGAAACCGGCGGAAGTGTAAAGATACGCCGCCTGACAACGCGCCGACTGTTGACCGACAAGCGATTTGACGTACTGCTGCTTTCCAATCAACTCGTTGCTCGCCGACAAATTGAAAATCAAAGCCGCTCCGGACATTGCGTGACCGGAACTCGGCGGAATCACCGACCAAAGATCTTCGCAAATTTCCACCGCGAATTTTCCGCAACCGGTATTGAACAAAATATTTGTCCCGAAAAGAACATCGGTATCCGCGTACCGGATAGTTTTGGGGAAAGCGGTGTATTCCGGTTGATACGATTGGAACCAACGTTTTTCGTAAAACTCCGCGTAATTCGGGAGATACGTTTTCGGAACAATTCCTTTGACCTGCCCTTCAAAACAGATGATCGCACAGTTGTACAATTTGGAATTGTGTTCGACCGGCACTCCGATGATAAAACCAACCGGCAAATTTTCCGCCGCTTTCAACAATCCGGCAACCGTTTGTTCCGCATTCCGAATCAGTTTTCTTTGAAAAAATAAATCGCCGCAACTATACGATGTGAGGGATAATTCGGGAAAACAAACGATTTGTACGCCTTGCGAATAAGCGAGGAAAATCATATTTTCGATTTGTTTCCGGTTAAATTCGCAATCGGCAACCCGAACTTCGGGAATCGCCGCTGCAATTTTCAGAAAACCAAAATTGTCCATGAGAAGCGAAAGAGGTTTAATTTTTGTAATGATTCCGGGTGATTTTCGGAAGATGTTTAACTTGTACCTTGTTTACGGTTGGAAATCAAGAGGTCGGCAATGGCGGAGACAAACCGGCGTAACCTTGATAAATTCGTTACCGTTTGCCAAGTAATAACGATAAAAAAACAGGAACACCAATAAATGCTGTTAAAATTGAAACCGGTAAAATTCTTGGAGCAAAAATTAATCGAGCGGAAGTATCGGCAATGAGTAATAAAAGACCGCCGAATAACAGTGAAAAAGGTAATAGAAATCGATGGTCTGACCCAACACAAAGCCGTGCAACATGCGGTACCACCAAACCAACAAAACCAATAATTCCAAGCAACGATACCAATACCGCCGTAAGTAATGATGCAAACAACATTGTGAGAGTTTGCAACCGCCGAACCGGTATGCCGAGACTTCGTGCGGATTCTTCGCCAAGCACTAACGCGTTGTAATTCCAGCTTTGATACAAAAAATAAAATGATACCGGTAAAATACAAACCGCCATCAAAATAAGACTGTTCCAAGTTGCACGGGCAGTGTCGCCGAATGTCCAGTAAACAATTGCCGCAAGCCGGGAATCGTCGGCAATGTATTGAAGAAACATTAACGCCGCCGAAAAAAGAGAACTAAGCGCAACTCCAACTAAAATAATTGATTCTGATCCGGCATTGCGGATTTGTCCGAGTAAAATTACCACAGCGGTTGTTAAAACCGCGCAGAAAAATGCCCCCAAGGAAACTCCAATCCGTGAGGTTACGAAAAAATGATTGGAACTGAACAACATGTTGTCTGCAAGCGAAATGACTCCGCCGCCAAGATACAATGCAACAGCCGCTCCGAATGCCGCAGCGCTTGAAATTCCTAAGGTAAACGGAGAACAAAGCGGGTTACGCAAAACACTTTGCATGGTTGCGCCCGAAACAGATAAACCGGCTCCGGCTAAAATTGCCGCTAAGGCTTGCGGTAACCGGATGTCCCGAATAATATACAAAAAACGCGGTTCCGAATCATAGCCGCAAAAAATCCGAATGATTTCGCTCAACGGAACCGAAACCGCTCCAACCGCTATCGAAACACAAAGCGAAACCGGCAACAAAATTGCCGTTATAATAAGAATGACTGCCTGACGATTGAATAACCGGAAATAATTCCTTGTAAATAAAGACATTTTATATTGGTGTTTTGTAATGACAGCCGCGCATTCCAATTCCTTTTACATAATTCTACCATGAAAATCGTAGCATACCATTGCCAATCAATCAATCAATCAATCAATGCAAAAGATCAAAAGCAATTGGTTTCTATTCCGTTCTTTGTTTTCAGTATTAATTGAAAACAGATCACGGAATAAATACGTTTCTCAAGCAGCACGGTCAAACATCATATCCATCCGTTTGGAAAGAAACGACTCGTCTAAGAGCATTGTGTTTTCCAGAAGTTGTTTAACACATTCCGCGTTGAGGCTGTGACCGCCCCGCCAAGATTCAAACGTCCCAACCCAATCACAATCCGTCAACGAAAAATCCCCAACCATGTCAAGAATCTTGTGCCTGGCACATTCGTCCGAAAAACGAAACGTGTTGTCAAGCGGACCGCCCTCCGTAAGAACCAAAACATCCCTCGGTGTAACCCTTCGGCAAAGTCCCTTGTCCAAAAGATAATCCGCCTCACGCTTTGAAAGGAATGTCCGGCACGACATAATCTCATCACAAAACGTTTGCGGAGATAAATCAAACTGATATTCCTGTTGCTCAATCGCATATCCCTCGCCGGGAACCAATGTATATTGATACGAGTTCAAACCGTAACGACTCGGCATAATATTAATGCGCTGCGTTTCGTTTCCGACATGAAAGGAACGCGTTACAAGCCTGATTTTTCGTATTGCCGGCTGCGTTTGGATTCCCGCCTGCTTCAAAACAAGAATAAACGGTTGGCTGGAACCGTCAAAACCGGGCATCTCAGGACGATCCGTCCAAATTTCACAATTGTCAATCCGAAGTGCTTTCAACGCCGCTAAAAGGTGTTCCACCATATCGACACGGGCTTTGCCGTTTGCCAGCGACGTTTGACGCGGTTTCTCTTCACGGTATTCGACCAAAGCCGGAATACGCGGCGAACCCATAAGATCAGAACGCACAAATATAATTCCCGTATCCGGTTCCGCCGGGCGAATGTCCAAACAAACATCTTCGCCCGTCCAAAATCCAAATCCGCGAACAATTACCCGTTGAGTAATCGTGTTCTGGAAACGGAATTTTTCTTTAAGTGAACCGGAAAACAATGCCACGGCGTCAATAGTCAATGAAACGGAAGAGGTTTCCATAAATAAATAATCACCACTATCAAAGAGCCAAAATATTATATTGCAAAATATTATATTGTAAAAAAACTTCCGGGTGTGGACGGAATTGCCTACCCGGAAGTTTCAGCAACATCGACCGTAAACTTCCGGCTCCTTCTTTTTTACTTCATTACCGCACACTCTCTACGAGTTAATCAATTACCGAACCGGTGCCGCGGGCGGATTTTGACCGACCGGAGCAGCCGGTAATTGTCCCGGTAATTGTCTTTGCGGCGATGCAGCCGGTTGTCCGGCGGGAGCATTGCCGTAAGGAGCATTGGCTGTCGCGGCGGCGTCAGTTTTCGGCGGACGTGTCTTGCCAATATCCTTGTAAATCTCATCAATAACCCATTCGGTAATATTGAGTTGCGGATCAAACCAGACCAACTTCTGATCCATATCTTCGGCAACTAATTGCGGTTCCGCCGGATTGACTTCAAATATCCGGTAATCGGTAACCTGAGCAATACGCCGTTGCTGGGCAAAATTACCAATCACCCTTTTAATATGCTGATAAGTATCATACATAATTTTCGAATTTTCCAAAGCGAATTTACGCTGCATCGTTTTGACATCTTTTTCGAAATCGGCATACTCATTGGCAATTTCATCAACTTGTTTTTGGTGTTCCGGTGTTCCCGCCTTAAAACCGGAATTTTGAAGGGCTTTGTTCTTGTCCTCAATTTGTTGCTGACGGGCGCGGAACTTTGCCTCTTCGGTTTTTACCACATTTTGAAGGGCTTCCTGTTTGGTTCTAAAATCAGGATGCTCCTTGATCAACTGGGCAACATCAACAACCGCAACGTAATTGGGAAGTCCTTGTGCTGTTGCTTGCGAAATAAATCCGCCGACAGTCATAAGGGCAACAAAAAACGCAATCCAACATGTTTGTTTCACTGTGTGCTCTCCTACGTGAATGGTGTCGCCGGCAAGAGAAATAAAATTCTCCCAAACGGCAAAACAAATTTTTCTTTCTTAAAAACAGCCGAATCGGTTTCAAACCGCCGGCTCACAAACCAGCGTTCGGAAAAATCGTCAAACGGGACTTTTCCCAACGAAACGTATTGTGCCTTTTTTTTAAAATCGGGTAAAGATCAATTTTCATTAAAAAATTATCCCGAATAATCTTTTTAATCCAAAAAAAATTAAAAAATATTAAAATACATAAAATAGGAACTTTCCCAATACTTTATTCAAACAAATTATATTCTTTGATCTATTTATTTTGTTTGTTTTAACATTTGTTCTCGGATGTTTTTTGCGTGCTATAATGATTTCAACAGTTTTGTTGTTCGGGGGTGAATTTTCAAAAAAAGAATGAAGCGGATGTGTTTGTTTCCGATAGCGGCATTTTGGCGTCCGTACCGATAAAACGTTTGGGGTGTGTGATTTGTAATTTACAGGCGGACTAAACATATTTTAGTTGGGTAAATTAAATTTATGGCGGAATTAAATTCTTCGGCGGTTAATAATTTTATCGAGGCGGTTAAAAACGGCGCGACGGAGGCGGCGTCCGCGTTTTTCCGAACATTCGATACGGCGGTTACGATTCAGCCGGGCAACGGCGGAGAATTTCAGAGCGATGTTCTTGCCCCGAAAATTACCGGCAAGGGCTTGGCAATGCTCTTAATATCCGGCGGAGCGGGAATTGCTATTCTCATTCCCGATTCAACCGGTTTGATTCCGGCGTGGTGTGATCATCCCGACGCAACCGGAAAAAGTAAACTTTCGACATTTGCTCAGGAATGGGGGATGAATCTTGTTCCCGAAGATTTTTTTCCTGAGGATTTTCAGGCGGCGGTGATTCAAGACCTTATGGAGGGGGTTTTTCAGGCTCAACCGGCGTGGGAATCTTTTTGTTTGGAACTTACTCTTGGGAAACCGGACGGGAATTCCGTGCCGGTTTACATGATTTGGCCTTTGGAAGTTCCCAACCGGCTTTTATCGGAAACGGCGAAAACCGAAGAACCCGTCATACTGGGACCGCCGACATTTGACAGCGGTGAATCCGACCTGATGGAAAAAGGTGTTCCCAAATTTGATCCGTTTACCGGACCCAATTTTGACAACCGGAATTTTGACAATTTTCAAGGAAAACATCGTTCGGTGGATGATTTACCCGGATTTAGCCGTAGTGTTTTGAAGATTAAAATTCCGGTTGCGGCGGTATTAGCGCGGGCGCCGAAGTCGATCAAAACGATACTTGAACTTGGGGTGGGTTCGGTGATTCAGTTTGACAAATCGTGTGATGATTTTTTGGAAGTTGAGGTGGGGCAGAGTGTTACGATAGCCTCGGCGGAAGCGGTTAAAGTCGGAGACAAATTTGGGTTTCGGATCAATTCTATTCTTCTTCCTGAGGAACGGTTCCGCAAGGTGGAGGTTCGTCATGAAGGAGAATATCTTGTCAAACGCGATTCGCCTCAAATTATTGGAAAGGCGCCGATTAAATCTTTCGAGAAACATTGAGAATCATTCTTTTTTGTGTATCTATTCAGTCATCTGAAAATAGGGCTGAAAACCCTCAATATCCTAGCGTAGGGCAACGCCTTACGAATAGGATACATCAATAAAATCAAGCCCTGAAAAACGGGCTGAAAGCCCGTAATCAGTAGCGTAGGGCAACGCCCTACGAATAGGATATACCAATAAAATCAAGCCCTGAAAGGGCGCAATCCCCAAGAATTCTGCCATTGTATTTTTAAATGATTCCGCCCCGTTGGGGCTTTAATTTTGTTGTATTCCTTTTTCGTAGGGCGTTGCCCTACGCTACTGATTAAGGGCTTTCAGCCCTATTGCAAGATGTTAAATCCGCTTGCGAACTAT
>JAITQV010000395.1 GCA_031288765.1 Planctomycetaceae bacterium | reverse complement strand
CGCTCGTTAAAAATTCTAACAATTCCCGGCGCAACTAAATGTTCCGCTAATTCCCCAAAACGTTTTCCCAAATCACCGAATTGTTTACCTAACCTTTTAATCATTTTATCTGTTTCCTTCATCCGTCTGTCCGTTTCTTTCATTCTTTCATCTGTTTCTTTCATTCGTTTGTCTGTTTCTTTAAACAGTTCACGCAATTCTTTATCAGTTTCGCGCATTTGTTTATCGGTTTCGCGCATTTGCTTCTCCGTTTCACGTATTTGTTGATCAGTTTCTTGAAATAACCTCAAGATTATTTCAGGTGTTAAATTTGTTGATTCGGTATTGGGTGTTGACACCGTTTTTTCTCCATAATTGGTTAAATTTGGTTTTTCATATTATCAGTCTTACGTCCGTAATTGAGAACGGATACAATTTTTTAACGTTAAAATTGTATCATATTTAAATCAATAAGCAACTAGGAAGGATATCAGTCTAATAAAAATGTGTAACCGCTCACGTAAATTTACAGAAGACGATAATATTTCCCCGTAAAGATTTTTATAAAACAGTTACGAGTAATAGCACGATAACCTTCCGTTAATATTTAATGTTTCAGATCGGCGATATAAAAACTGCCGTAAGTGTGAACACGGTCAATTTTATGTAACTCTTGTGCTGTTGCCGTATCCAGTTCCAGAATTTCGCCGAGATTTTTTTTCCGACCATTGATTTCAACAGGAACCGTATCAATATACTCTGTTCGCAAACCGCCGCTGCGCCAAAGAATTCTCGTCTGATCGGCTGCACGGTCAAGAATCGCCGCCCATTCGCTAACCAATGCGTTATAAAGATGATAGGATAGCCAATCCATGTGATCCAAAAGCACGAATCGGGAAATCTTAACATCGTGTTTTCGCAAAAATCCTTCCACCGTATCAGTATGTGTACTGATACGATCCGCAAGTCCGTTTTTGAGCGATTCGAAATTTTTTCGTTCTAAATATTCAGGACAACAACCCGGAGTATAACTTCCTGTTGCATAAACCCGCCAAAAATAATTGTCGCAAATCGGCAATGTTCCAAAAACAGCGTCAAGGCAATCCTGCATAAATTTAACAATTCCGCCGTCATATTGCGTTTCAATTTGTTTTCGTTGCGCACGCGGAACACCGAGAAGTGAAAGAGTTGTGTCCCGATTCATGATAAACCGGACAAGCCGGCTCCACAGTTTTTCACGCATTTTGTTGAACCAAATATCTTGTTGTTCCTCCAATGTTTGTGCATTGAGAATTTCATGAACATGTCCGCGTAACTTATAACGGTTAATAAAACCATTCATAATCCGCGCAAAAGTTCCTGTGGTTCCGCAAAAATAAAAGCTTTTACGTTTGCCGTCAAAATATTTTCGGATACGGCGATCCCAATATTTTTTTGACCATTCCGAAAGATTTTCGCGTAATTTTGCCTGATAAATTCCTTTGATTCCGATCAGTTGCCCATTACCGAACATTTGAAAAAATGTTTCATAATCAAGATTCCGTATTGCGGATATTTTCAATTCCAGCAATGCGTTTTGCCGCGGATTCATATCGACGGCGTAAACATGGTTCAATCCGGTCAACGCATAAGAAAGAGCGTTACAACCGGCGGAAGTGATCACAAGCAAATTATCGTCCGGTGTCAAATTGAGAGCTTGTTTATCAAGTCTCGGGTCTTCCCAACACGTGTTGTACACAAGATTATTACCGTGAACAATCCGAAAAACACGCCCACTCATCCATTCACTAATACGATTCATAACAATTTACAGAAATAAATTTTGAAATTAACAACATTAATTGATACACACGAAAATTCGTAAAATTAAAGATCAATTTTGAAAAATCAATTTGATTATAACCGCTTATTCCCGTTTTCACAAGTAGGCAATTGTTTGCCGAGCGGTTGCGTCAATGGTAGGCGGTTTGAATTTATGACGACGATACGAAATCAGAAAACAAGACGAAGTAATTCAATGGTTAATAAAATAGACAATTACACTATGGACATAGAATATCAGCATATCTTTGATACGCTCCATAATATTAACAAACCGGTATTTTTTAACGCGGAATACGTTAAGAATGCAGAAAGACGCGGGAAACGTTTCGCGCTTTTCCGCAAAAATTCTGTGTTTTCCGCGTCTAAAATACCAATTGATTGGCGTTGTGCCGTCTATTTTATGAAAACATCATTTTCAATTTACTCGAACACATACAAAATGATACAAATTTTCGGGTGGTTTTGTATCTTTAAAATTTTGAAATATCGTTAAGGAATCGAGATTGTTTCACCGCCGTCACGAGTCATTAACGCATCGTAAATAGTCATCGAAATTGTTTGTGTGAGAGCACGGCAAGAACCATCCGACAAACATATTTGAACGATTCCCGGATGATCACTTTGTGCTGATTTAACAACCAGACCATTTACCAAAGGAGATCTTCTCCCCGGATTGATAGGCATAATTTGGTTTTGATAGGACATAACATATCCTTCACCAATATGGTTGGTAAAAAAGAATGGATTTGTACACATTTCCGCCATATCTGTAGAGTCACCTTCAGCATATGTTTTTGTTACTGCGGTACGTTCTAACAATAGAATTGTATTACTGGTTCCATCGTTAATTGCATCGAAACCATAATGACTTCCCTTGTGAAAGAGACCGTTAAGTTTACCGGTTGTCCTTCGTTCCGGAAATGCCAATACAATGGAAGTTTCTCCGGGAAGCCGTCCACCGGCATTGGCGGCATAATCTTTGAATGTTCCCATGTCATATTTTTTCTGACTGGATGGACAAACGAAACAAGAAGGAGCCAACCCTGCCGCCTCTTTATTAGCAGCATCACCGAAGTTTGCCGTAGTATTAACTGTTCGAACCAATGTGTAAGAAGGTTTGGTAAAATCAATTTGTTCAAAAACAGTTTGGGCTTCAACAAACGGTAAAAGGAATGCTGACCAAGCAAACATACATCGATAACCTGTAACCGAGCCGGTAACTTGAGATAAAGCACTACCAGTTCCGCCATAATTGTTATCGAGTTGCGGAGCTGGCGGGTTGGAAACTTGCAAATTGCCCGGAGGTAACGTTTGATGGGTGTCATGGTAGTTGTGTAAACCGATAGCGAGTTGTTTTACATTGTTACTACAACTCATTCGTCGTGCCGCCTCTCTTGCTGCTTGGACGGCAGGTAACAGTAACGCGATTAATACGCCGATTATCGCAATCACCACCAACAATTCGACCAGCGTAAATCCGTTTCGGTATTCGTTTCGACGAACTTTCGAACGGAAATTATCGCCGGAACACAACATGACACATATCATGAAACATGCTGTGAGGCTTGCCATTAAGAATGGCACAAAGTTAAATAAACATTCAAACATAATTTTTTCTCCTTGAGAAAAAAGGGGACATATTAACAGATTACATAACGCATAATCTGTTTTTGCTGAAATTGGGAAACAAACATTAGCCGAGAAACGGCAACAGAAATGTCACTCTTTGAGGAGCGACACGTTATTGAGATTAGGTTTATTCCCACCGACAAAAGTGGTGCATCACATGTGTTAAAATGTAAGGCTGAATTATACCTATAGACTGCACGCGACGCTCCCACTACGGGAGCCACGTAACATTGCAGTCTATAATAATTTTCTACCCGAAAAATTCGGTTGTCATGTAGAAAATTACAGTTCGCCTAAGCGATCTCAATACTGTTAACGTACTCGATTATTTTTTTCACCCGAATTTTTGTTCGGGCTACTTATTTTTTAAAATATAATTTAGTCTCCTAAATGTTAACATTAAAAAATGGAAAATTAAGCATGGGCGAAATTATACCAATAAACCAAAACCTGTCAACCGCAAAATCCCACGTCCAAAAAAATAATTCCCCAAAAAAATAAATGCCTTCTCAACATAAACACAATACAATATCAAAATATTACGTGATATAGTACCCGTACAATCCGCTTGCAACATTATCCATTATCAACTATAATACTTAACATCATTAAGACTTAGAAAAAATTTTCCGGTTCATAAACTAACATGTTAGTATTATCAACTTCGTGTTAATACCGTTTGGAAACAATTCGATTGTAACATTATGAACGTAAAAACAAATTTGTTGACTGTTATAAAATTAAATTGTTCATTATTCAGTCCAATATTACATTTATGGAACACGCAATTGCTCTTATTCTTTTTTTTATTGCCGGTGCGTTTTTAGGAAATCTGACAAATTATTTTGTTGATTGTTTTTGCTGGACACCGCGTTTTCGTTCACCTTGGCGTGTTTTGCCTTTGGAATTTACAGATCGACTCAACTCTGTTTCACTTCCGGCAGAACGAAGAAAAAAAAAGAAACAAATAAAAAATCCCGAACCTTTCGCCAAAATTTGGCTGGATTTTGTTCCTATTATTGGCTGGATTTCCCTAAGCCGGATCGGAACACGCCTCAAATTACTTCCCGAAACCGAACGTTTACCCGGTTTGGAATCACATTGGTTTTGGCTGCGTCCGTTTTTTATCGAACTGTTCGCGGCACTCGGCAGTACGTGGCTGTTTGTGTGGGAAGTTCAACAGCAAATGCTTTTGCCGGAAGGAATTACCGTACGTGAAACATGGGAAACGGTCTTTTTACGTTTTTGTGTTCATCTTATTTTTTTTACACTCCTTCTGGCGGCGTCGCTTATTGATATTGACGACATGATAATTCCCGATGTCTTGACAATTCCCGGTACAATTTTGGGGATTGTTTTTGCCGTGTGGCTTCCTCAAACTTTTCTCCCTGCAACAGAAATACACAATGAAATTGTTTTGACTTCTCCGCGCGAAGCAGGAAAAAATCCGATGGAGTCTTACGATATTCGCCGAAGTGTTGCCCCAAAAGCGGTTCCGCTGAATATTTACAGTCCCAATCCGGTCATTACTGCCCAACACGAACCCGTAACTCAAATCGGAAAAATTAAAACCATTCTCTTATTAAGTTTGCTCTGGTGGTTTTGGTGTTTTGCAATGCTCCCCCGTATCTGGTACGGAAAACTTCCGTTTCGTAAAGCGGCCGCAATATTTTGCCGTTGGCTGTACCGTTCTCCCAGAACAAAATGGTTGGTTGTAACAGCGGTTGCCGGTTCGGTTTGTTTTGCTGTTATTGTTTCAACTTCTCCGGCAGCAACAAGAGGATTGCTTACGGCGTTAACCGGTATGGCAAGCGGAATGATTTTAATTTGGAGTATCCGGTTGATTGGCAGTGCGGTGTTGGGGTGTGAGGCGATGGGATTCGGCGATGTTACTTTAATGGGAATGATTGGAATGTTTCTCGGCTGGCAATCTTGTATTTTAATTTTTTTCCTTGCTCCGTTTGCGGGACTGATTCTTGGTTTCCTAAACATGATAGCCGGACGAAACCGAGAATTTCCTTACGGACCATTTCTTTGCCTGGCAACAGCAGGGCTTGTTGTTGCGTGGAAACCTGTCTGGACCTCAATGGAATCCATCTTTGAACTTGGCGGATTTATTATTGGTGCGGTAATGCTCTTTTGTCTTGTTATGTTCGGTGTTTTACTCGGTCTCTGGAGAAAAATTCGTAATCGATTTCTAGTTTAACAATTCGCTGGCTTTTAATTTTTAATCCGTAACCTCATTTATTGATCGGTTTTTTGAAAGTAAAGTTTCATATTTCTTTCGGTTTTTAAGATAAAGCCGAGTTTATATTCATCTTTGGGCGGTGCACCCTCCTTAAGCCATTCAATAACATCTTCGTCTTTTGGATTCCGCCAAACAATATTTTTTATTTGTTCAATAGATACTTGCTTAAACTTATCGCGTTCTTTATCGTTGTAAGATGCAATTGTTTTATCGGCGGCTAACGCGGCTTCTATGAGATGAAAATCTTTTGATACATCAGATTTCTCTTCTTCAAGTTTAAACTCTTGTAATACCTTGTCTTTCAAACCGGATTGCTGTGGAGTTACATTTCTAACCAATTTTCTTGCGTACATAGATGCTAACCAATTAGCCGAAAAACAGGACATATACTGTTTTTCATTTTCTCGTTTCTTCTTCCATTCTTCATAAATTTGTTGTGAAAAAACCAGTTCCAATTTTTGTTCCTGCATTGTTAATAAAAATAGAGAGCATTGTTTTGCCGTAATTTTGTTATCGTTATTGCTCATATCATCGCTTGCTGCACGGACAATATCTGTATCTACAACAATACCGATTTTATTTTGACGGTTCTTTTTTTGTCGCATTATTTTTTTATTCTAATGATTCCAATGATTTTTTAGTAACTGTATTAATGTATTCCATTGCGGCTTCCATTTCCACATCGGCGAAGTCCAGCGGAAATTCACCAAAGGCTGCGTTTTCGTCTATTTCGGCAGTAACAACTTTCGTCTTTCCCGTTTTATCGCGTTCAAACCAATGCAACGCAACAGCTTCATGTTTTATCCGACCTTTTGCTATTAACGTTTGCACACCGCGTAGCAATAATGAGCTATGCGTTTCAGCAACAACACGGACTCCGCGGTTCGCCGCTTCAACTAATACGTTTGCCAATAATTTCTGCGCCTTTGGATGTAAGTGAATTTCCGGTTGTTCAATATAAACCAACTGTCCCGGCTCCGCCGCTAATAACGCCGTCAATACCGGTAACGTTTGCGATACACCAAAACCAATATCAGCAATACTGACAGTATCCATTTTATTATGTCCGTTTTCAGGTAAACGCCCAACCTTCACCTCAATCTGTGTATCATTCAACCGCTTTGCCGTAATACCGGAAGTCAAACCAAGACTCTTTGCCTGTCTGCTAATCTGTTTCAATTTCTCCGAATTAGATTCAACCCAATCTGCTATAATACTCGCCGTATAAGGTTCAAAAGTTCCGATAAACCGTTGTCCAACTCTTGCCGCTTTATAGTTACGTTCGGGATTACCGCGTAAACCGGGAATATGGATAACCTGTTCCAGTACAGGGAAAAAGATTTCCGCCTCAATAGGAACAGATACAAAATGTTGATTGTTAGGTATATTTACAATACGGACAAGACAACGTTCTTCTTCTATTCGCCACGTTTTTTCATGTTGTTGAAAGTTGGGTATCTTTTGGTTTGCTAGATTTCTAAAAAATTGTAATTTTTCAGCGGTAGGAGCATATTTTCGTTTCTTTTTTGATTTCGATATCCATTCTTGAATTTCAGGCAAATGTCTAAATTCAGGCAATTGTAGGGCGGCAAAGAAAAACGATTCATCTTTTCCCATATCGGACGAAATCCAATACTGAAATGGATGGGGACAACGACAGGCAACTTCTATCCTGTTTCGTTTTTTATTCTTGGCAAATTTTAGCGTAACACTTTGCGGTTTCCCGTCCGGCGAAATAAATTTAACGGAAATACAGAAATCTTTTTGGTCGGTATTTAATTTTGTTTGTAACTGTTCAAAAGATGTAAACCGGACATTCGGTCCATCGAGCAACAAGGCACCCGGATTCGAGCTGGATTCAACCGTTTGTTTTAACAACAACAACGGCTGCATAAAACTTGACTTGCCTGAACTATTCGCTCCTGCAAGCAAAGTCAACGGCTTTATATCAAGAGTAATCGGCTTCGCTATCGACTTAAAACCGGATACGGATAATTGGGTAATACCATGCGAGCCGGATGACATAAAATCATTTCCTTATTAAATTGATTTGCCGGCAGGTAAACGGTACCGGATAGATTGCATGATTTTTTCAAACACCGTGCTAATTCTGCTTTTGAACGGTTCGCCTTCCGATAAAACCGGCGGAGCAATAAAGCAAGCTAATAACGTCAGTGTCAGATAAATTGTTTTCATTGCATACCGAATATAGTAATAGATAACAATTTCGCAAGCGGAAATACCGCCGTAACAGAATAAACCGCTTGCGAACTATTAACTCTCCGCTATTTAACTATTCGCCGATTCAATTACCGCTGGTTTGACGGGCAAGGAAACTATTGCCGAGTTTCTTAATGTGTGTTGCCGTGTCGTCAAAGTAATTGAAATGTTTTTGTTCTTCGGCGATAATTTTTTCGAAGAGGGTTGCACTGACGCTGTCGTTATTTTCGCGGCAGATTTTCATAAAATTGTTGTACGCAATCATTGTTTCCGTTTCGGAATCGGCATTGAATGCGAAAATTTCCTCGACTTCCTGACCGCGAATAATTTTAGCGCCGATTTCGGTCGTGGGTTCCTGCGAACCGTCAATATCTTTAATTCTTTCGGCGAAGGCTTCCGCGTGTTTCATTTCGTCGATAGCGATTTTTTTCACTTCGGAAGCGAGTTTGCCGTAATCGTCATCATCCAAACCATAATGTTGGTTCAAATACTGAAGAATCGCGCCGAGTTCCATTGATCGGGCTTTGTTCAAAACTTCGATCACTTTTTTGATTTGTGCATTACGTTCTGCTGACATGGGTTGGTCTCCAAAATACAGGGTTAATTAAAACAAAATTGCTGTCAACAATTTTGTTGGGAAAGTTGTCAGGCAACAAAATTTACCGGTTGTTATGAAGCTTTACAAACAGCACGGGTTGTTTGCCGTCTTTTCAACCAATAGTGAGAACCAATTATACGCCAAAAACACACAAAGGATAGGGAGGTTGACGGCAAATTTGAGTCTATCCACTATCATTATTAGTAAACCGTGTTATATTATTGGGCGTATTGCATTGTTTTTGGAGTTGATGCAACCGAAGAATTTTAATTTATAAATGAGGAGTCCAATATTATGGCAGACAATGACAGTGTTCAGTCGGGTAAAAATTTTGGTATTGAAACGCCGCAGAAAACGGAAGGTTATTTTCTCAAAGGTTTATCACACCTTGATTGGGGTATGAAAGACCGGCTTTCGGGAATTTTTAATCAACAATCCGGTAAAACGGTTATGTTGGCATTTGATCACGGTTACATTATGGGACCGACTTCAGGTTTGGAGCGGATTGATTTGACCATTGTGCCGTTAATTGAGTATGCCGATTGTATTATGTGTACGCGCGGGATATTGCGGAGTGTTGTTCCGCCGACATTCAACAAAGCGGTTTCGCTTCGTTATTCAGCCGGTTCAACAATTTTGACCGATCTCAACGACGAATGTATTATGGACATTGACGAAGCGGTTCGGTTGAATGCTTCGTTATTGGCGGTCATGGTTGCGGTGGGCGACCCAAAGCACGAAGGACTGACTATCCGTAACTTGACCAAGACGGTTGATGCGGGTACGAAATTCGGGATTCCGACGATGGGAGTTACGGCAGTGGGGAAGGAATTGGTACGCGATGCCCGTTATTTGGCGATGGCGAGTCGGGTTTGTGCGGAAAACGGCGCCCATGTGGTTAAAACTTATTATTGTGAAAAGGATTTTGAACAAGTTACCAATTCCGTACCGGTGCCGATTGTTATTGCGGGCGGCAAAAAGTTGCCGGAAAAAGAGGCGTTGGAGATGGCATACCGTGCCGTCAATGAGGGTGCTGCGGGTGTGGATATGGGGCGGAACATTTTTCAGGCGAAAAACCCTGTTGCCATGATTAAAGCGGTTCGGGAAGTTGTCCATTACGGTGCCAAACCTGAGGAAGCATTTAAAAAATGGCTGGCGGAGAACTAATTTGAAGAGTTAATCCGAAATTTCAGAAAAAACCGCCCTCCATTGGGCAACACCAAACTCTACTTTGAACGGCAGGAAATTACCCTTTATTTTTAACAGCAAAACTAATTTTTTTAGATGTTTCTATTAAAAAAGAGTTAATTTCTTACCGTTCAAAGTATCTTTTTGTGTCCATATGTATACAGCATCTATACAGCGTCTATACAGCGGAATTTTTTCTTAAAGATTTCTAATCAAAAATAAAAATAACCTAAAAATTTGGCAATCACAAGGTAGGCTCGCTCGCCGAGCGATTGCGCCGGCGTTAGCCGGCACATTTTTGTTTCCGCACAAAAACCGCCAATCCCGATATCCAATATGACATAAATTCGTTGTCGGCTATCGCCGACGCAACCGTTCGGCGAACGGTTGCCTACCTTATGAATTGTTAATCGTAAAATGGACAAACGGTTGCCTGCCCGACCAAATAGATACTCTCATTCAAGTAGAAATAGTATCCAATCGCCAATTGGCAAATTCCAGTGACCGATTGGAGAAAACCAATCACCAATTGGTAAATTCCAGTGACCGATTGGAGAATTCCAATCGTCAATTGGCAAATTTCAATGACCGATTGGAGAATTTCAATGACCGATTGGAGA
Organism: Planctomycetaceae bacterium; assembly: GCA_031288765.1. Lineage (GTDB taxonomy): Bacteria > Planctomycetota > Planctomycetia > Pirellulales > Thermoguttaceae > WRKP01. The sequence continues at coordinate 319 of JAITQV010000395.1, read as the reverse complement.
AAATCAATTGCCAATTGGTAAATTTCAATGACCGATTGGAGAATTTCAATGGCAAATTGGCAAATTTCAATAACCAATTGGTAAATACCAATGACTAATTGGTAAATACCAACGATCAATTGGTAAATACCAATGACTAATTGGTAAATACCAACGGCTAATTGGTAAATACCAATGACTAATTGGTAAATACCAATGACCAATTGGTAAATACCAACGACCAATTGGTAATTGCCAATTGCTCATTGGTAAATACCAATTTCCGCATCTTTCCCCTCAGAATGTTCAAAAAAGATACAAATTCGCCTAAAACTGCTGT
>JAITQV010000366.1 GCA_031288765.1 Planctomycetaceae bacterium | reverse complement strand
TCCGAATTGAAACGTACCCGCCCATGGTGTTTCACGTAATAGGAAATCCATATCAATAGAAAAACAAAAGAGATAGGAAACCTCTACGAGGTTTTTGATTTATGTTGGAGATTTTTTCTATTGATATGCTTGCCCTAACGGGCAATTGTTGAACAATTACGCAGGACAACCTTATTTTCAACCTAATTTTCTAACAAAACAACCTTAGTAGCAACAAGGAAAAACAACAAATAACCTTATTCCATGTTCCACCTAAATCATAATACCCCCCAATGCGTACATATAAATTGTACAAAATAAGGTAATAAGGTTGTTTTTGTGAGGAATTATTGGCTGCAGAGGTTGTTTTGTTAGAAAAATTAGGCTGGAAATAAGGTTCTATGGAAACATTCCACTGAATAGATACAAAATATTTTTGCGTCCTATTCCCTATAAATAAACTAACCTTGAAGTTGTATGCCGTTACTATTTACAAATTCCGTGTATTTCGTGTATTCAGTGGTTAATAAATAGACAATTACCTCCGAAACTACTTTTCCGGTCGAAAAACCTCTTTTGGAATGTCCCGACGCCGTTTTTTAGAATGTACAAGTCGGCTAACGCCGACGCAATCGCTCGGCGAACAGTTGTTTACCTGACTGAAGTCATCGTTCAATATATGACCGAATAGATACAAATATTGTGAGAGAGTTTAATTTCCGAGCGATTGGAGCGGTGCGGGAATTCTCCCGCCAAACCGGACAAATTCACCGCTCGCTCCAATATTCCGAACCTCCAACACCGGCGACGCCCCAAAAAGCCCCCCAAAACTGATTCGATCTCCCGCTTTGCCGCCGGGAACCGGAATTAATCGTGCGGCGGTTGTTTTATTGTTGATCACTCCAATCGCCATCTCGTCGGCAATCAACGCGGCAATTGTTTCAGGCGGAGTATCGCCGGGAATCAAAATCATGTCAAGACCAACACTGCAAACTGCCGTCATTGCTTCGAGCTTTTCAAGACTCAAATGCCCCTGCGCCACCGCATCGGCTAAACTGGAATCTTCGGAAACCGGAATAAACGCCCCGCTCAAACCGCCAACAGAACTAGATGCAAAAAGACCGCCCTTCTTCACCGCATCATTCAGAAGTGCAATCGCCGCCGTTGAACCGGGTGCGCCGATTTGAGCAATTCCGAGAGTTTTCAGAATTTCGCCGATGCTATCGCCAACGGTTGGGGTTGGGGCAAGTGAAAGATCTACAATGCCGAATTCCGTGTTCAAACGCTCCGCCACTTCGCGACCAATCAGTTCGCCGACACGGGTTACGCGAAAACTGGTAATTTTGATCTCTTCCGCCAGATCGCCAAGCGTTAATTTTTTGCCGTTCATTTTGGCGGCTTCAATGCGCCGCCGCAAACCGGAATCAACAACACCAGGTCCGCTAACGCCAATATTGATTGTTGCTTCGGGTTCGCCGGCACCCATGTACGCTCCCGCCATAAACGGATTATCTTCGGGAATGTTGGCAAAAACAACCAGTTTCGCAGCGCCGAAACCCTGTTGTTCGGCGGTGGCTTCGGCGATAGCCGGAATAAGATGACCCAGTTGCCGGATTGCGTTCATATTGATTCCCGCTTTGCGCGAAGCAACATTGATTGACGCACAAACACGTTCCGTTTTGGAAAGAACTTCCGGCAGTGAATCCAATACAATCTGCGCACCGGCGGAAATCCCCTTTTGAACTAATGCGGAAAAACCGCCCACAAAATCAACACGGCAATCGGCTGCCGCTTTGTCCAACGTCTGTGCAAGTTGCAACGCGGCATGACGACCATGTCCGGCAAGAATTACGGCTGCCGGAGAAATGGCAAGACGTTTGTTCGTAACAGGAATACCGTATTTTTCCCCGATTTCGTCACAAATCACAACAAGGTTACGGGCATAATCCGTAATTTTATTGTACACTTTCCGGCAAAGCTGATCGGTGTTCATACCGGCGCAATCATTCAAATTGAGAGCAAGAGTTACCGCGCGAACATCGAGATGTTCATCATGGAGCATACGGATTGTTGAAAGAATTTCGTCTGTTCGAAGCATAATCTGATTGGGTTTAACGCGTTGCCGCGCGGTCTCGGATAATACAGCGGATAATCCCGTTAATAATAATGATCATGATAATACTGTTAATAATATTGGCGGCTCATGAATACAGGTTTCATAAATACCGGTCTAATGAATATAGGGCGGCGGATCGCCTTGAATGACTGCCAATGCGTTTTCGGCGGCGCGTTGTTCGGCTTCTTTTTTTGTTGCGCCCCATGCGGACGGGAAAACTTGCTCGCCGATTCGGACTTCAACATGAAACGATTTACGATGTTCCGGTCCTGTAACTTCGATCATTTTGTATTCCGGTGTGAAGCCCAAATATTTTTGCGAATGGTGTTGGAGAACCGACTTATAATTATAGGCGTCGTGATTTTGAAGCATTTTATCGATTTCTTCCTTAAAGACATTCAGAATAAAACGGCGTGCTTCTTCGAGCCCCTGGTCGAGATAAATTGCGGCAATAAAGGATTCTACGGTATTGGCGAAGATGGAATCGGGAACTTGTGAGGAGCGTCCGAGTCCGCGACCAAGAATCAAGAATTTATCCAAACCGAGTCGTTTACAAACCAACTGACAAGTTGCCCGGCTGACAACCGCCGATTTAATCTTTGTCATATCGCCTTCGAGCATATTGGGGAAGGTGTCGAACAAATAATTGCAGATTACATAACCGAGTATGGAATCTCCGAGAAATTCCATACGTTCATTGGAACATTGCGGGGAGTCTGCTCCTGAGGAATGGGTGAGAGCCGTCCGAAGGAGTTCGGGGTTATGAAAAGTGTAACCTGTTTGTTTTTGGCAGTTTGTCAGAAAGGTATCCAAGTCCATAAATGGAGAGTTGGGTTGGTGTTCAAAACGCGTTTTGGGATATTCGGGACTATTTTCAATTTCCTATTTTCAATCTTCTGTTGTACGGACAACAACCTCAAATTTTTGCCGCTAACACGTGTTGCCAACGGTAAAGCATTTTCGATTCTCGTTATTCCGAAACAACCGTCAATCAAATATCGGCTAATTATATGTTGTAAAAGGGTTTTGAACAAGGTATCTATTCAATCATTTGTCAAACAAGGACACAAGACAAATCTCAAGTATTAGTTGAGAGTGGAGAGTCGAGAGTGGATAATGTCGCAAGCGGATTATTTACAATGACAGGAAGCACAAAGGTTGCCTACCTTTTGTTGGCAACCTTTGAACAAAAATTTTTGAATTTTTCTTGATACCCCCAATTGTATGCCGATTGATCTTTGGTATAGTTTACAACATTGAATTTGTGACCGGTTTTGTTTTTGCCAAGCGTTTTTTGGTGAACGGTTGCAGGGAAATTCAATATCAACCTTGTAATATCAAAGGAGATTTACAATGGAAAATTTTGTTAGATGTGTGTTTGTGTTTTTGGGAAAATTTTTGTGGAATTTTTTTGAGAAAATTCCAATGTTAAAATGGGAAAGCCTGGTAAACCAGGGGGGGGGGGGCAGGATTAGGTAGAGAGTTA
>JAITQV010000338.1 GCA_031288765.1 Planctomycetaceae bacterium | reverse complement strand
GTAAGCGGTTTCAAAGTCGGTAAACAACATCTGAACCGTCTGAAACTCGTTGAGTGGAATGTTCCAATTCGTGTAATAAGTGCTCGCATACGCCGTGAGCGTTTTTGACCATTCGAGGAATGCCCCGTCTTTTTCCGGAATAAAATCACGACTCATAAATTTCTCCTTAATATTTAGGGATTAAATTAAAATTGTTGTATTCATTCAGTCATTTGTTTTCAGTATTAAAACTGAATCTTAACCCCGCCAGGGGTGTGATGTGCATAACCGTAGGTGGAGCGAAGCGCAACCTACGGATCCGCACCCCCCAACACCACAAAGCCCCGCACGGGGCGAGATTATCAAGCAACACAACCATAATCTCGCCCTTGCAGGGCTTATATTTTGTGTGGGCGGGATCCGGCGGTTGCGCTGCGCTCCACCGTCGGTTATGCACATCTCGCCCTGCGGGCTTAGGACAAAAAAACATTCCGCTGAATAATTACGGGTTTTTGAACACGGAAAACACGAAAGAACACGGAAATTCGCAGAATGTTTTCGCGTTTTTCCGTGTAATATCCGCGTCTTCCGTGTTTAAAATCCCCTTTTATGTTTTTTTCAACACGGAAAACACGAAATTACACTGAAATTCGCGGAATATGTTCGCATTTTTCCGCGCAATATCTGCGTCTTCCGTGTTTAAAACTCCCTTTTATGTTTTTTTTAACACGGAAAACACGAAATTACACGGAAATTCGCAGAATGTTTTCGCATTTTTCCGCGCAATATCCGCGTCTTCCGTATTTGAAAACGCCGGAAATAGATAATTGCCAAACAAATGAAAATTTAGTATCATTGTCTTTTTCATAATTGCAGCAATCCGCCCCAATAGGAATATCACGCCGCCGAAAAAATGTTAAAAAAATGATCCGCCCTCCGCCCAAAATACATTATCAAAAAAAAACAATACGTTTAAAACGGCTTTTTATCCTAAGAATCCTTGACCCGTTTCATTTTTACCCGCCCCGCACCTTTACGGAACACCCTTTCTTTTTTATATTATTTCCCGCCAACATACCGCCCCAAACACAACAGGCTTTTTGTTAAACCGTTTCCGGCAACAGAACAAACGCCGCAAAAATAAAATAAATAAAAGGAGAAAAATATTACCGATATTATTTCTTTAATCCGAAACCGACCGCTTATTAACCCCTCGTTATTGGCGGCGGACTTCGCCCGCCTGCAACACGATATCCGACGCCTCGAAGAAGCCGGAGCAAAGATTTTACATCTTGACATTATGGACGGTCATTTTGTACCTAATCTAAGTTTCGGTGTGCCGGTCGTCGAAGCCGTCCGCCGCTCAACACATTTGCCTTTGGATGTTCACCTCATGCTGCAAGAACCCCAAAAATATCTTGCCGTATTCCGGCGGGCGGGCGCCGATTTTCTTTCCGTCCATATCGAAGTTGCTCCTGATCCGCGAACCTTGTTCGATGAAATCCGAAAACTTGGAGCAATTCCGGGTCTCGTTTCCAATCCGCCCACTCCGGTTGAAGCGGTCTTGCCCTACATCAATGATTGTGAACTCGTTTTGACAATGAGTGTTATGCCCGGCTTCGGCGGGCAAACCTTCGACGCCCGCGCTCTCGATAAAATCCGCCGGATTAGGCGTGTCGCCGGCGAAAATACGCTCATCTCCGTTGACGGCGGTATCGGAGAATCAACCATCGCCGCCGCCGCCGCCGCCGGTGCCAACCTTTTCGTCACAGGAACCGCCCTGCTCGGAAAACCGGATGTCAAAAAACAGTTCCAACTATTAAAACAACTTGTTGCAAATGATGACGATGAATAAAATCGGAACATAGACGGACATAAATTTATATTCTTTCTCTTGCCAAATAAACCGAACAATATGTTTGCAAACAGATTGATTCCCGTGAAGTGTCTATTTTGCTTTTTTATTCTGTGTTCTCTTTCCGTTGCGGTATTTTCCGTTGCGGAAGAACCCGCCAATCGGGAACAACAGATAATTGAACGGTTTTGGGATATTCTAATCAAATCACCGCGCCGCGGAACAACATTTGACCGTGTTTATACTTATTACATTGACACCGGACACGCCGAACAATTCCTCGAACGTTGCCGGATTCTCACCGAACAATCGCCGAAACAAAGTAAATTTTGGATTTTGTACGGTTTGGCGGCGGAACGGTACGGTAAAACGGAACAAGCGGCTCACGCTTTTCAGACGGCGGTTCAACTCAATACGGAAGATTCCGTTGCGCCGTTTTATCTCGGTGAAATCCGAATGGCGCAGGGACGGCTGCGCGAAGCAATTACCGCTCTGGAACTCTCCGTGCAACGTAAACCGCCGCGTGCGGATATTCGAAACGTGTTACAAACATTGGGACGGGCTTACGAACGGTTCGGCGATCCGAAAAAGTCGGAAAACATCTGGAACCGGTTGGAAGAACTCTTTCCCGATGATTCCGAAATGCTCGTGCAAATCGCCGAACTTCTGGAATCGGAAAACCGTTACGGCGAAGCGTTGAAACGATACGAAAAATTGTCCGCAAAATCCGGCGATGAATTTTCCCGCGTCCGCTTTATGTCGGCAATCATTGACATTAAACTGCAACAAAGCCGCGAACATGACGCTCTTACCGATCTGGAAACATTGCTCGACCGTCTTGCGCCGGACAGCTGGCTCGCCGAATCGGTACGAAACCGGATTGACAGGATTTTTGCGCGGAAAGGCAACGAAACCGGTTTGACGGAATTTTATCGTAAACGAATTGAAAAACATCCGGCTGATTTCGAATCCGTCCGGCGTTTGGCTCAGATATTGCAACAACTCAAACAATACAACAACGCACGGAAATTAATTGCCGAAACAATCGAAAAAACGCCCTCCAATATTCCGTTGCGTTTAACATTAATCGATTTTTTAATCGAACAAAAAGAAATCGCCGCTGCCGCCGCTCAATTTGAAATAATTGATCGTCTTCGTCCCAATCATACGGATTATCTTTCACGTTGGGGGCAACTCGTTTTTCAAGATACGGAAAAAGACGAATCAACCCGTAAAACGGAAACGGTAAAAATCTGGACGAAAATAACCGCCGCCGATCCGAATAACCCTGTTGCGGCGGTAACTGTTGCCGATCTTTTGTCTCGCAACAAAATTTACGACGAAGCGGAAAAGTTTTACCGGCGTGCAATGGAATTGCGACCGGATGATTATTCCTATCGGGAATATCTGGCGATATTTTATCACGGGCGCGGACAAAAAGAAAAGGCTCTCGAAATCCTGCGCCCGCTTGCGGAAAACAAAAATCAAACTCCCGAAAATCTCACACAGTTGGGGAATCTTTTTTTGTCGCTTGGTTATGTTACGGAATCCTTTGAAATGTTTCAACATCTTGCCGGGCTTTTTCCGAACGATTTGCAACCGCAATGGCAATTTATTGAGGCGTTGATTCGGAGAGGTCAGCCGGACGATATGGAAGCGGCGGTTCACAGATTGAGGCAGGCGGAACGGCTTATCGAAACGGAAGAACAATTTGAATCGTTTTTGCAGCAGGAAGTCCGGTTTCTAAAATCGGCACAAAAACTTACCGAAGCAGCCAAAATTCTTGAACAACAAATCAAAGAACTAGAAAACGGCAACAATAATAATTCTTCCGGTCTTGTTCGGATGTTTTGGCGTCTTGCGGTTTATTGTCAGGCGGAAGTTAAAAATTCGGAGGCAACTCTTGCTATTGAAAAAGCATTAAATGCCGCGCAGCCGCCCGGCTTTCGGCTGCTTCGTGCCGCCGCCGAATTATTCGAACAAAACGGCAACGGCGAAAAATCTATCGAACTGTACAAAATTCTCGCGGAACGTGATACGGTTTGGCGTGCCGATCATTTGAAACATCTGGCGTTGCTTCAGGTGAAACTGGGATATGTTGATCACGCTCTTGAAACAAGCCGTACTTTAATTGGGCTGGCTTCCGGCAATCCGGCTCATTTTCGCTTTTATGCCGATCTGCTTTTAAGTATCGGTAATTACGATGAAGGAATCAATATCTTGCGTCAGGCGTTACGAATAGAACCGGGAGATACGGCAACTCTGACTCTTTTGGCTCAAACATTAGCCAATACCGGTCGCGATAACGAAGCAATTGAAATGACCTGGCGGCTTTTTGAACGAACCGATCATTTAGCCGCCCAATTATCAATAATTGAAACATTGGCAGGTTATTATCAACGTTCCGGTCAACTCGACAACCTGATAGAACGGCTTCAGCAACGAATACGTTCCGATGACAAAAAACGCGAAGCGGCGTTTGGGCTTGCCAGAGTTCAGGGAATCATTGCCGATTTTGATGCCGCACGCCAAACACTGGAAAATCTTCTTGATATGCCGGTTGACCGCTCAACAGCATCCGATGATCCCGTTCTGTTGAAAGAACTTGTTTCCGTCGCGGAAAAACAAAACGACTTGAATGCGGCGGTTCGGTATCAGGAAAAACTGTGTCAATTAACCAAAGACCATTTTGAAACAAACCGGTTGTTTGAATTTTACCTTCAGACGGGTGATACGGAAAAAGCCGACAAATTGTTTCTCAGCCGTATTCTTCAAAAAGCGGACTTGCAAGATCAACTCGAAGATATTGATTTGATGATTGGTCGTGAACAATATGATACGGTTAAACAAGTGTTGAACTTTCTTGAAATTCACGAAGCCGAAAACTGGGAAATTCCTTTCCGCCGTATTGCTGTTGATTCTTATCTCGGCGGTCAATCTGTTGCGGATTCCGTTCTGGAATTTCGGGCTTTGCCCTTTCCGGCATCGCTCCCCAACGCAACACCGGAAACATTCAAAACGGTTGGTTCTCTTTCTTCCGCATGGTTATTACCCGGAAATTTTGATCCGAAAAATCAAAATTCATTTGAATTGGCGGACTTTGCACCCGCGGAATTTTTAGAGTCGCTTCGTTTGCAACGGGAATTTTTTTCAACTCTGTTCCGCAATTTTTTGCGTTACAACGAACGTTTTCCGAAACAAAACACGGAAATATTGCCGCCTAAACCTTTTCTAAAAGTCGATTCATTTCGTGATGCGCGGTTTCTGGTTCTTGGCTGGCTGCTCAAAGAGGCAATAGAACAGGATTTGAACCGTATTAATAATTCAAATACAACTAATTCAAAAATTATTGATTCGGGTGTTACCGAACCGGACGCAAACAAATTTATTAACTTTCAAAAAACGGTTGCGGAAATCCGGCAGATTTTATTCGTTGAAAATCCGTCGCATGATATACAATTGGAACGGATTCGTTTCGAAATTTTTCTGCTCGATCTCTGTCAACTTGATAATGGTCGGAATCCTCCGGCAAACGGAGCCTTGAAATTTCAGATTGATCGTGATCTTTGTAACAGAACAATCTGGAAAATTGCACGAAATCTCGGTCTTAACGGCGAAACGGATTGGCAGCTTGCGGCGTTTCAAATTCTTCTGGCGGAGATTCTGGATGAACAAATCGCAACACGATTTGCCGGTATTATCGGCAACAAACAACAAATTGAACAAAAACTTGGAGAAATTCTGGACGAAAATTGTCTTCGGCGCGGTTTACCGCCGCGTTTGCCTGATCATCGTTCGCAACTTATTCAATTTGCCGGTTATTTGATACAGCATGCATTTGAAAAAACAAAAATCATCAACGAAAATGATTCTCCGGCAAACGATAATTCTCTGACTTACAATCGAAAGATTGACCGGCTTCTTGAAATCTGGGAAACATTTGCAATGAGTGAAAAACCGGAACAAATTAAGATTTTTGAACAAAAAATTGCCGCCCGATGTCCGATGCTTGTTTGGATTCTCAAAACGGCGGGGCGAAAAACAGACATTGCCCGTTTGGAAACAACTTTGGAACAAGCCGCGCAACGAAATCCTATTTTTCTTGCGGAAATTGCCGATGAGCTTAGTATTTTATACGATAATGATGTAATTCTTTTTCTTGCACTTTCCGGTTATGATTCTCTTGAAAAACAATTGGAACGCGTCAAGACTTGGATTTTCAACGCCGCCGAATTTCAATACGAAAATGAGCGGCTGCAAAATAAAACGTTTCATTTTGAGCAGCGTCAATTACTTTGTGATGCTGCGATGAAATCACTTTGTTCTCTTTTGAAGCCGGTTCGGTTTGCTCGTTGGGATTTTTTTGATGACCGCGAACGCGAAGTTTTGGGGATGCAGCCGGAATTGTTACGCGATTTAATCAGTACGGGCAATCAGACATCCAAAGCGCGTTTTATTCGCCGTGTGCTTGGTTTGGAGACGGAAGCGAATCGGCGTATTCTTCGTTCCGAACATATTCGTCAAATAAGCGAATTGGAAAGCGAACTCAACATTCTTGCGGAATGGGCAATAACGTTTCGAAATGAGATTCTGCCGTCTTCTGTTTCCGCACAAAAAACAGCAGCCGTCCGTAACATCCGTAAAAATACAGAATCTCATATAGAACTTCCGGCGTTGCCCAAACCGCTTGCCAATTATCAACCGGAATTGATTGGGCAACGTGTTGTGGATCGTACATTATTGCAATCCGTACTTCAAAACAAAGTTTATTATGCTCCGCTTTCGCCGTTTCAGGAACTTTTTTTCCGAATTGCCGTGATTAGGAAAATTATGAATACGTGTATTAAAAATGCTGAAATTGACACGAATATTAAAACCGATATTAAAACGCAATCGCTTTTGCAATCATGTTTCAAAAACGAATTTAATGAACAATTTTATCGGTTGATTGAAAAAGAAGAATTGTTGCGTAATGTTTTAGCGGATATTCTCGGATCGGCGAATGAAACGGAAAATGAATTTACCCGGCTGAACCGGCAGCTTGAATCAGTACGAAAACAGCGAATTGACCGGTCGGAATTGCCCGACTTGGCGGAATTGCTTGCGCTTGCCTTACTCAAAACCAAAACGGGACGTTTGGACGAAGTGGTTCCGATTCTGGACGAAATGGAATTAAAATCGCCGTTGGATACCAAAACGCGGGAGTTTATCGCGGCTCATATCGGGCTTCAACTCGAAAAGGAAAATTATAAAAACAAAAATTATCGTCAACGTACGGAAATGGCGTTAGATCGGTTGCTTGGTTATCGTCTTTCTGATCAGGAAGCGTTCAATTTGCTTCCGATTCTTGAAGAGTGGGGGCGCGCGGATGATGCGCAAACTCTTCTTGATCGGTTGGTTGTTTCTGTTTCAGACCGCAGAATTCAAAACGAACTGCTTCACCAAATGCAGGCTGCCGGAGAAAAACAAAAAGAAAACGCCGTTAAAATATCATTACGAATTATTCAAAATCTCGGATATTTTAATGATTCTCGGCATTTTGCGATTGACTTCTATATTTTTGAAACGGTGTTAAAAATTTTGCATGAATACGGAGAAATTGATTCTGTTGCGGAACAACTTGAAGTTCGGTTTAGAGGGCTTAAAGACAAAACGGATTCGTTTATTATGCTTGCGAATCTTTATCTTACTTTGAACCGTCAACGTGAAGCGAAGGAATTGACGCTTGAATTGGCGCGAAACCCGTCGCGGGAAACAGACCGCCGTAATGCGATTACGGTGTTGCTCCAACATTTCGGGCTAACCAAACAACTTGAGGAAATGAACGAGCGGCTTCTCGAACGAACTTCTCAACCGGATAAAAAAATTCAATAAATAAAAACAAAAAAATAAAATGCGAAAAGACACAAAATTTATTTTTTTGAAGGGGGTATATTGACCGATATTTTTTTAAATGTAGAATAACTGATAAATAATTTTCCATATTTGAAAATCAACATTTAGGAGACTAAATTACATTGGGCATCTCTAATAATTGGTTTTATAGTTTTATTTTTTTTGAAATTTTTGGTCTGATTTTTGTTTTTTTCTATTGAATCATTTTTGTTTTTCTCGATTTTTATTGCCGATTAAGGTAGTGAGTTCAAAGGGGTTCTTTACATTATTTTTAATAGCGTTATCATTTTTGTTGTAATCTATTTATTTCGATAGATTTACGACTAACCTCCAACACCGCAAAGGATTGAAGTATGAAACCTCGTTATGAATTGATGAAGGAATTGCGTCGGCAAACCCGTATGGTTAAAACCCGCGATCATAAAATTGAGCAACTTCAACGTGATTTGAAAGTTGCGCACAAGGACTTGAAAGTGTCCCATAAAAATGC
>JAITQV010000242.1 GCA_031288765.1 Planctomycetaceae bacterium | reverse complement strand
CCGTCGGATGTTGCATAATTCGCCGCATTGTTTCCGAATAATCAATAAGATTTGTGTTCACGCTTTTATCCGTAACAATCAGGTTTGCCTTTGGAGAGGGGTAAATTTACCTAAAATTTTTCCTAACCTGAAACTGCTTAAAGTACCTCTTGGATAACCATCACTCCATAGAGATTTTTTAAATCATCGGCTAACTTTTTGGTTTCACTTCGATTTGAAGTATTAATGATCATTATTGTTTTATTATTATGGTCTTGTATTTTTAATCGCCAAGTTGTTAATTGATGAAATAGAGGAAGTATCATTTGATTTCCCAAAAGGATAGAAGATAAATTAAATCCCGATTCCGAGTCTAAAACGATCATTTTAATTCTATCAACAGGTATCTCTCTAATCCTTTTAAATAGAAAAAAAGTAACTTGGCATATAATACAATTGTCTTTGAAAAAACAATCTTTTCGATAGAAAAAGCTGGCTAATGTAAGAAACATAATGAAACTGAAACCGCCAGCCATCAATACACTGAAAAGAAAAATGATGATAGCTGGCGTGAAAGAGAATGTAAAAAAATCCTCTGCAAACCTTACTCCAGAGCTAGCTATAAAACAATTACACAGTAAAATTATAACAAAGGTGTAAAAATCAAATATTCCATGCCTGGAATAGACGTAAGTATCGTTTTCGGCTAATTCCATACTTTTATCGGTTATATTCCAAGTCTGGCAAAGCCAACCATTCTTATCAACATACTTTGATTCTTGTAATATCAAGACTTGCTTGTTTAAACAATTTGACTTATCTTTATCTTTCAATGTTTCCAACACATTATTTAGTTTTTTTTCAACATTATTCAAAAGATCGTAATTTTTGCTTTCAAGCATTGGAAGTATCAGGTCAGATGTATTTGCAACTAAAAGATGACTGTCCCCATGTGATTTAGATGATTCAATCGTCATACGAAAACAAGATATTTCATCAAGAGGTATCGAATATTTCTTAAATGGAATAAATATAGTCCACGTAATATGGAGTCCTTCAGAAGTTAGGGTGAATAACTTTTTTCCATATCTGAAATAAAATAATAAAAAAATAAATGTCAATATTACAGGTCCAATAGCTAAAATACCTGCAAACGATCTTAGTGCATTATTATTGATATAGAAACTAATTATCAACCAAAACCATAAGATACCAAATGAAAAGATAAGACCAATCCAAAGAAGTGGAGAGGGATACAAGCAAGCATTGTCACGTCTTGTGTTATATGCCTCTAAAATAATTTCTTCAACTTTGTCTTCATATTGAATTTTTTGATCCATACTCATTTTATTAATACATCCTTATTGTTTTACTACTTTGCCGCTTGACGTTACAACTATGTTGTATCAAAATAAAATAACATCTACAAAAAAATAAACCGGCAATGTCATTCAGTGAGTACCTATCATTTTTTCTATTTTATTTGCGATGACCAAAAATTTCTCTCCCCATCCGTTATCAATTGAAGTGTCCTGTAAACTTCCCGTCGGCACGAATAAAAATTCTATTTTTTCCTTGTTTATTGTTTTATTATCGTTAATTTCATTTATTATATCATTTACAATATTTTTTATGTCCTCAACCGTATCATAAGCATAAGCAGAATCTCTTGATTGATTTAAATATTTTAATAATATTTCTAATTCTGTTTTCACTTTACTATTTGTATTCTTAGTAAGAAAATATTTTAATAAGGTAATAAGATTGGTCATAAGGATAATTTTTGTTGTTAAGGTTGTTCCGTTAGAAAAACCAGATTATTGTTAAACTATTGTACCATGCTCAAAAATTTTATAATTCTTACAGTATATTTGATTCTATAAAATATTATGAAGGTATTACGTTTTTAACGGCTACAATTTTTCCAGTAGTTCGATTAGTTTTTTTTGTGTGTAGTATCCGCGTAACACAATGGGTTGTGAAGGATTGTTCGGATCGAACAACGCCAAAACAGGAACTTGTTCGGAACCGAGTTTTTTCAGCAACTCTGTTGCTTCGCCCTGATGTGTACAATCCGCAACCAACGAAACAACCCGTTTTTCGTCCAATAATTTCAAAACGGGATCGGTTTTCAAAACCATTGCTTCCAAAACTTTGCAATTAACACACCAGTCCGCTGTAAAATCAACAATAACCGGTTGGTTCGATTTCCGTGCGGAATCAAACTTCGATAACGTGTACGGTTTCCAATGTTGCCCTTGACTTCCGTGAAGCCGCGATTGTATTGCGGCTTCCAAATTGTACGGGAATTGAATAACGGAAATTTGAAATGAAAACAAAATAACTGTTGCGGGAACAATCAGTGCCGCCGTTCCTTCGATGATATTCCATTTTCCTTTGATTTGCCGGCATCCCATCAACCAGCAGACAAACCAAAGTGCAAACAACAACGCAACCGTCGGCAACATCCGTTCTATTCGTATAAAAAAAAGAATCCAGACAACAGCAATCAATAAAAAAAATCCCATTGTTTTTTTGAATGTTTCCATCCATTGTCCGGGTTTGGGCAGAAACCGTAACAGTTCGGGAAATGCTCCGATAATAAGATACGGCGACGCCATACCGAGTCCGATCATACCGTAAGCAAGAAAAACCAACTCCGTATGACCGGAACGAATTTGCATATCCGCCCAATTGACCGCCGGACTAAGCAACGGCGCTCCACACGGAATCGCAAGAAGCGTGGTGATAATACCTTTGAAAAACGCTCCGAAAATCCCTTCCTGTTGCAAAATTTTACCCGATGTTTTGCCGCCGAGCCAGTATCCAAGCGGCGGCGGTACGGAAAGTTCCCAAATTCCCATGAGACTTAATGCCATTGTAAAAACAACACAAGCCATGATGATGTTAAATAAATCAAACGTAAATAAAATGCTCAACCCGCAACTCAAAAACGCTAAAAAAAGAAATACGGATAAAAGTCCCAATACATACCAAAGGTTCAAAACCAACGCTTTAATACGGCTTTTTCCGGCTTGTTCGAAAAAAGACAAAATCTTGAGACCAATAACCGGCAAAACACAAGGCATAAAATTCAAAATAATTCCGCCGAGAAAAGCGTACAATAACGCTGTTTCAAAACCGGTTACGGGAACAATTTCCTGCGGTACAAAATTTTCTGTTGATTTTGATATTTGGGAATCGGTTGTTTGGGAATTTGCCGTTTGTGAATGAACTTGAAACACAAACCGGTCGGCAACCGCTAAAGAATCTTGAAGATATTTTTTTACGTCCAACGCAGAATCATAAACCGCTTCAAAAGAAACAGTAATCGGAATACAAACACCTCCTTCGCCCATTTGACAGACTTGTCCTTCCAATGTTCCTCGAATCACCTGATCTTTGGGCAATTCATTTTGAAAGGTTAAAATCCATGTTACGGTATCATGATGTGATTCGATATCCACGTTAAATCCAACAGCGTTGCCGTCAATTTCCGGTGCAGCAGTCGGCTGTATTTTTTGCAATTTTAATTCGGAAGATTCGAATTGAAAGGTTGAGCGGATTGTTCCGCCTTCCGGTTGTGTTACCGAATAAAGATGCCAGTTTTTTGCGATTTTTACTTCAAGAATAAGATATTGTTCGCAAAATGTTCCGTTGAGCGTAACGTGATTTTTCGGAGCCTGCAAGGGATTTTCCGTATTAAAATCATCAAGATCGTAAAAACTGTTGAGGTTAATCTGTGCCGAAAGCGGTTGTGCCGTAACAATCAACAAACAGAATAAAACAATATACCGCAAAAAAATTTGTGTCATAAAAAATCGTTTAGTAATAAATTTTTTTTTTTTTTTTTCATTTGAAAGGAATCAGCCAATGCCCGAAAATATTCACGCGCTTCAATCTACCGCAACTTCCCGCTTTTATCAAGACCTCTATCAATACCTCACCGATCCGATTGACAACGATTACCGGCAAACACTATGCTCAAAATTGCCCCAAAGCAGTCTTTATTTGTATCTATTCAGAATCTATTCAGAGATTTGTAAAGCCATTGCCCGTTAGGGCAAGCCTATCAATAGAAAAAATGCCCAACGTCAATCAAAAACCTCGTAGAGGTTTCCTATCTTTTGTTTTTATTTATGGCGAAACATTTTTCGCCCCTACCACTGCGAAGGTTGGCGAACACCAACGCAACCGTTCGGCGAACGGTTGCCTACCTTATGATTTCCTAATCAAAAACAAAAATTGATCGGCTGACGTCGACGCAACCGCTTACGGTAAGGGGCTTTCACCCAACGATTGCCTACCTTGTGATTAGAAACTTTTAAGAAAAAATTCCGTTAAAAGATCATAATTACCGTATTATTGCCGTTTGTTTGCCGGATCATTCCGATAAGACGCCCATTTTTTCCATCGAGTAATTTTTTGCTGCGTTACAGAGGTTTCATTGGAATAAAATCGACCAAAATCAAGAATTTCAATCTCTTCCCCCGCCAACTTAGGAAGCCCCGATAACGCCAACATGCGAACACTACTGCTCCGATCATCAAGAAAATAAATCAAAACCGGTATAAAAACCGTATCTCCCAATTCCGCAACCTTTTGAGCAACTTCACACCGAATACGGGAATCAGACGAAAGCGCTAAACGCCGGAATGTCTCCTCGCCAACAGGATCACCCAACCGGTGTAACGCCGCCGCCGCTTCAAGTTGGAACCGCATGTCGCCCCGCAACAGCCTCGACTCAAGCTTTTCTATAATTTCCGCCCGCTCCCCCTCAAAATCACGGAATTCCGCCCTCTCGAAAATACCCAAAACAGCATTGAGAGAACTTTGGAACATCTTCCAATTCGGATCGCCCAATAATTCCATCAACTTCGGCAAATCATGACCGTCCCCAAATTCCTGAAAAATCTCACATGCCAAACTCCGAAGTTTCAACGATTCCGACCGAAGCAATGTTGCCGCCAATTGCTTTGCCAACTCGGAATCGCTTTTCCTGATCACCTCAAGAAGCGAACCAAGCACGAAAAAATCAGTCTGATGATTGGCTTGATCCTCAATCCGCCGAAGCGCCAGCCTGTCCGCACCCCGAACAGACGACCAACGGGCAAGCGCCGAAGCGGCTTTACGCCTTTCGCTCATATCATCGGATTTAAGCTGAACTATCCATTCAAATACCGGATTGCTTTCGGCTAAAACAGAATCCAAAGATTTTGGGATTTTTCTCCGCTCAAATTCATACAAATAATTCAACGCCGGTAACAACTGTTCCCCAAAACTTGTAAACCGGTTACGAATCTCTTTCCGCTCTTCCGGTGAACAGTCCGGGCGTTGCCAATCGTTAAGACAATACCGAATCTCGTCAAGAATCAAATCATTCGGGCGATTTTGCTCCGACGGAAAAAATCCATCGCCCCGCCCCTCCCGAAAATGAACTTCCGAAGAACCTACCGCCTCATGAAAACAACGAACCAACCGCTCATATTGTTCCGTCTGGTTTTTCGGTAAATCCAACGGATTCAAATCTTTCACCGCAATACCGTGTTTCGCTAGAATTTCAAGAGCCTGCCGGCGAGTTGATACGTGCTGACTTTTCGCGGCTTCCAAGAGAATCAGACCGCTTTCTTCGAGCGACCACTGAGCCAACGCCTCCAATGTTGCCAACCGGACTTTTTCATAATAATCGTTGATCATTCGCCTCGCCAACGCAACCGTTTGCGGAGAACAACGGTTCGCAAACGCCTTCACCACTTCAAGACGAACATTGGAATCCTGATCGTCCGCCATCGGGAACACCTCCTCCAAACAACCCAGTTTCCGAAGCGCTTCCGCCGCCTTCGCCCGATTCGAAGCAACCGAATCATGAAGCTTTTGCTTAATCACCGGAACCGCTTCACGGCAACCCGCTTCCGCCAAAGCAATCATCGCGGCATGGCGTACCATCACTTCCCCGTTCAAATCGTGTTGGACAAAAGTCCAAATTTCAGGCTCTTTCCAAAGCCCCAATGTTCGGATCATTTCGGTACGGATTGTCGGATTGGTTTCACGCCGGACATAGTCGAGATAGGCTTCCGGCAACCGGAATTGCCAACCGCCGACAGATGTACCGTTGCGCTTTTTCGGAGGCGAATGTTGACGCCAAAGTTTGGCAGTTTGCCAACGTATTTCAAAATTCCGGGCGGAAAAAGGTTCCAAAAAACACGGATGTTCCCAAGGTTCCAGACGTTCCGCCAAACCTATGAGCAATTCCAGCCACAGAGCAGGAATTCCGGGATCAATGTTTCGGACGGAAAGTCCGGTTTGTTTGTTAATGGTTTCAACTTCACGCTCCTTGAATTGTTCCAGCAAAGGAATCAAAACATCAGGCAATACCGTAGGCAATCTCCCCAATGTTTCCGCAGCGGCGCAACGTAATTCATTCTTCAACGATCCGTTTTTGACTGTTTCAACCAATTCCTTTTCCGCAAAAGTATCGCCGTCACGTCCCAATAAAATTGCAGCATTCGCCCGCAAAACACGGTATGATGTCCCCTGATATTTTTTATTGTGCAAAAACATTTCAGGAGTTCCCCGCAATTCGGGCGGAATACGGATTAGGAGTTCCATTTCCCGATGAAACCAACGCCACGTCGACGGCAAACCGGAAGAATATTCATAATTAAAATTATTTTGTTTCTGAATTTCTTTATTGGACATATTAAGCCGGTTGATTTCGTCTCGGCGTTTTCGATCCGGCTCATTTTGATTCGGAAACGGGTTTTTCATCCCATTTTCCTTCCAATAATCCAACACAATGTTTTTCGTCCAAATATCTTTGGCAAGAATCCGTTCCTGTTCTTCATCCGTAACCAATTCCCCATCGGATTCTGATTCCGGTTCGGATTCAGGTTCCGATGCGGGGACAGAGTCGGGGGCAGAGTCGGATTCCGCCGGTTCCGTTTCAGTAATCAGTTCCGCTTCAAACGTTTCCGTTTTAGTAATTGGTTCGGCTTCGCCAACCGGTTCGATTTCTGAGGAAGATGTCAACGAGTTCTGTTTATTTTGCGGAACAACGTGAGAAACCGGAACAATTTGTGAAAGATGTTCCATGAACGGATCCGGCGGTAATTCGTTGGAAAGAGCGGTTAAAAACGGATCGGTAAGAGTTTCGGTTTTGCCGGATATTTCCGTTTCTGTTTCTGTTGTGGGAGAAAGAACCGCCGTTTCCTGAAAATGCAAACGTTCCACCGGTACGGTCAAAGAACAACCGGCAAAAATAAACAGTAGCCCTGTTATCAGAACAATAATTTTCCCCGCGACATCCATTTCGCTAAAATCATTTCTAATTTTATTATTTTCCTGAGATTTGCACAATACCGTTTTCAAACGCTTTCAAACGCCGCTTCCGGCAATAATCACACTGAGTTCATCGCTCATTTTTTGCAGCGAATCACGAATTGCGCTGAAATTTACTTTGAGTTGGGGTTTATCGTCTTTGGGTTGTGTTCTACTGCCGCCGGAACCGGTCATATTGGACGACATTTCGCTCATTGAATCTCTGAGAGTTGAACGTAGTTTGGGATTTTCCGGCGGTCCTTCGTCAAGGACTTTGAAAAGCGGAGTAATCAGTTTGACGGTTGAGTTGATTTTTACCGCCACCGGATCATCTTCGGAAAGTTTTGAGAGAACACCGGTATCAATTTTACCGGTCAAACGTGCGCCGCGCATTCCGTAAGTTACGTTAAGAATATTTGATTTGATGCTTTGTACGGCGCCGGTAATTTCAATTTGTTGTTCGGCAGGCAGTGCGGCAAACTCCGGTTCTATGGCGGTTGTTGGGACGGAGGAGATATTGGTAACATCCAACGCCATACCGCTACCGCTTTTGGAAACCCGCGCTTTATCCCAAAGTTGGGTAACCATTTGGAGTTGCGAATCTGTTGTTGCTTTCATTAACGTAATCAGTAAAGTTCCAATTTGTTGATATTGTTGATCGGTCAATGTTTTTTCCGAATCGGCAGGGAACAGATCACCGAAAATTCTTGCTGCGGAGGTTCGTAATTCGATAGTTTCCTGATTATTTTCGATTATTTCGGACAAGACTTTGACGATTTGCCCATTATTTCCGGCGGATTTCAACGCACCCAATCCGTCCAGTGCGTAAAATCGGAACCAATCAATCATTTCCTGTTCTTCTTTATTTCCATTTTCTTTTGGTTTTCCTGATTGAATAGTTTCGACGAAAAGATTGGGAATGGTAGTATTTTTCAGGGTTTCATCGGTAATTCCGATTTCGGCGAACCGGACAATTCCGATGAGTGTTCCGAGTTGAATGAATTTCGGATTTTCTTTTTTCTGATATTCCCCGATAAGATAGGGCAATGCCTGAACATAGGGTGTTGGCGGATTCCCGCGACCGGCGGGTTCACGTTGTGAGAGTTGCCCGATTGTGAGAATAGCGTTATAACGGGAGGTTGGTGTAACACTGTTATCTGCGGCGATTTTTTTGAGGGTTTCGAACGATTTGTTCAACAGATATTCCCGCGCATTTCCGGTGGTATCGCGAAGGTCTTGGGACAGAAATTCTTTAACGAAGGTTTGTTGAACTTGCCCTGTATTTTCGGGGCGTGTCCACCGTGCAAAGTAATATTTATCGAAAAAAGCGTCCAATCCGGCGCGGTCTGCGTCGACGCTGCCTGATTTGAATGCGGAGAAGATTGTTGATTTTCGAGCGGCTTGGGTTTCGTCGACTTCCCAGCCGGTAACCAACGCTATTTGAGCCGGCACGCCGTTCACAATAGCCGATTGGAGTAAAACAACAACGAAAAACAGAACAACCAATTTTATTTGAAAACGAAACCGGTAAAACATTGGGCAATTCCTTTCAATTCAAAACAACCACAAAACTCTGGAAAACGGACAACCGAATAATGTATAGCATACAAACATTGCCAACATGTTGTCAAGAGAATCCCTAAATTTTTATTCGTAAGCCGAAAAATAATCATATCTATTCGGTCAGTTATTTTTTTAACGCGGAAAACGCGGGTGTTGCGCGGAAAGACGCGAAAAAGAAATATACAAAGTGATAAAAAATTGTATCTATTCAGTGGAATGTTTTTTTGTCCTAAGCCCGAAGGACGAGATGTGCATAACCGGCGGACGGAGCGAAGCGCAACCTACGGATCAAGGGGTAATCAATATCCTAACAAAGTCCCGCAAGGGACGAGATGTGCATAACCGGCGGTGAAGCGCAGCGAAACCGCCGGATCATAACCCAAAAAAACATAAGCCCCGCACGGGGCGAGATTATCAGCCAACATAACCATAATCTCGCCCTTGCAGGGCTTTGGTGTGTTGGGGATTGCGGATCCGTAGGTTGCGCTTCGCTCCACCTACGGTTATGCACATCTCGTCCCTTGCGGGACTTTGAGGAAAATATTTGCCTACCTCTTGAATTATTAACCGTAAGATAAAGGAAAGAAATTTATTTCATAGGAAAATAAATTTCTTTCATAAAAAAAGAAATTCCGCCGTCTTACAACCGGTTATTGACAACATGTTCGCAAAAAAGGATAATTTGCACGTCATTACGGACAATTCGCATATCATTACGGATCATTTGCATGTTATTACGGACAATTCGTATATCATTACGGATCATTTGTATGTCATTATGGATCATTTGTATGTTATTACGGACAATTCGTTTTCAAAAACGGACGATTCGTGTGTAGGCACGAATGACTCGTGCCTCCTCACGGATGACTCGTACCCGTCCACGGACGACTCGTGCCTACTCACGAATGACTCGTACCCGTCCACGGATGACTCGTGCCTACTCACGAATGACTCGTACCCGTCCACGGACGACTCGTGCCTACTCACGAATGACTCGTGCCTACTCACAAATGACTCGTGCCTACTCACGAATGGCGCGTATTTAAATACGAATGACTCGTGCGCTGTCACAAATGATTCGTGACTTGGCACGAATGAGACGTTTTAAGAGTGAAACCGCCCAATCCAACCGGCAATTCCTAACCATCACATCCCCCCCTTAGTCGGATCATAACCAAGATTCGATGTCCATGTCGCATGAGCAGTTCCCAATATCAAAATAATCGCGTTGACAGGCCACAACATAATGCCAAACGGTAAAAACGAAAGATAAACATAAAACGGTGAAAATGACCCCACTATCGAAATGCCGTTCTCAAATTTGTCCAGAAGATCCGCCAACTTTCTTGCGTCGTTTTCCCAATCGTCCGGTTCCGGCTCTTCCGCAAGAATTGCCGCTTTCTCTTTTTTGTCTTCTGCAGTCAGTTCGACTTCTTCCATCTCCTCCGCATCCTCTTCCTCAGTTGTTTCCGCTGCGGCTTCTTCCGCACCGGGCGGAACAATATCCTGATTACCAAAAGGCATAGGCTGGTCAGGCTCCAAAGCAAGATTCCGACCGTCCTCATCCACTGCCCGTATTTTGACATCATTATTCATTCCGCGAAACGGGTTGGCGTTGATGGTCATCCAAATATGCCCCGCCATGAAAACATAAAGCGAAAATATCCCCAGCAACGCCCCATAACCCAACGCAAGAATTTCATTTTTGATCTTTAATCTCAGCAAACAATTGCCGGCAAAAAGCCCCGCCAACTTGGTAACACCGGATGTCATACTGAAAATAAAACCCATCGCCATAAAATAGGTAAAAAGCCCCATAATGTACATCCGCAACCCGTAAATCGCCCCGCAAAAAAAGCCGAGAATCAGCATCGCCCCAAAAGGCATCAGCAAAACCAATATCGGACCCGCCGGTCCTAAATCCGATACCCAATCCGACACCGCAGCCTTTTCTTGCGCTCCCTTTTTGGCAAAAGGATCCGGCTCGGCGGTAACCTCCGGTTCACGGTAAATCGCTTGCCCCTGTTTTTCAAGAGCAACAAGAGCATCTAAATTCCCCAATCCCGCCACACCAAACGCAAAAGGATCATTAGCAGGAGCTTGCGCCGCACCAAACGAAGCAAACGGATCAGAAATATTCGGCGGTTGCGGAACGGTTGGAAAAACCGGAGTTTGAGGTTGCGGGATTTTTCCGGCGGGTGTTGCGGGCGATGCCGCAACCGGTTTGACCGCCGGTTTCACGGTCGGTTTCGAAACGGCAGATTTCACCGCCGATGCGGGAGTTGCCGGTTTCGAAACGGCAGGTTTCGCCGCTGATGCGGGAGTTGACGGTTTCGCCGCCGGAATAACCCCACGCTGCTCCGGTTCCAATGGAGCAAGCCCCAATTCGTCCTCAACTTGCGGCTTAACCTCCTTTTTCGGCGGCAAAACAGTTTCCGCCTTCGGAAAAAGCCCCTTCACCCGCGATGCAACAACCCATTCCGTCATCCCAACACCGCGCAACAAATCAGTCGGTTCCAATTTGCCCTCAGAAACCATCCTCTTAAGATCCGCACCGGAAACCGGTCCAAACCGAGCCGTCCCCTTCCGATAATACCATTGCTGTGGAGCCATGTTGAATTTGTAAAAATAAAATGACCGTGTCCGGTAAGAAAATTTTCCCCATTTTAATTTTCGCAATCCGTTATTGCAAGACCCCGCTTAAAAAATTTCC
>JAITQV010000239.1 GCA_031288765.1 Planctomycetaceae bacterium | reverse complement strand
GTTGGTACACGACATTCTTCTTGCAGCTTCTCGAGCGGCTTGAATTGCCGGTAATAGTAATGCGATTAACACTCCGATAATCGCAATTACCACCAGTAATTCCACCAGCGTAAATCCGTTTCGGTATCCGGTTCGATGAACTTTCGAACGGAATTTACCGCCGGAACACAACAGGACACACAGCATGAAACATACTGTGAGGCTTGCCATAAAATATGGCAAAACGGTAAATAAAAATGTACACATGGTTTTCTCCTTTTTGAAAGAGAGTTTGGTATTTTAACAGATTACATAACACATAATCTGTTGTTGCTAAAATTGGGAAACAAACATTAGCCGAGAAACGGCAACAGAAATGTCACTCTTTGAGGAGCGACACGTTAACAAGTTAGGTTCACTCCCACCAACCAAAGTGGTGCATTACTATGTTTCAAAATGTAATGCCGAATTATACCTATGGAATCGCACGCGACGCTCCCTTAGCGGGAGCTACGCAACTCTACGATTCCACAGTAATTTTCTACACGGAAAATCCGTTGGTTGGTAAAAAATCACCTAATCGTCAAAATGACGACTTGTTATTGTTGACGTACTCGATTATTTTTTTCACCCGAATTTTTGTTCGGATTACTTATTTTTTAAAATATAATTTAGTCTCCTAAATATTGAGATTAAAAAATGGAAAATTATTTATCGGTTATTCTATATTTAAAAAATTATCGGTCAAGATACCCCCCAAGAAAAAATAATTTGTGAATCTTTTCGCATTTTATTTTTTATTTAAATGAATCTTCTACGGAGATTTTTTGATTATTGATTTTCTATTAATAGGGATTCCTACGGAAATCAGGGTACGGCAATAATTCCGCTTGCGAACTATTCACTATAAACTATTACCTAATCTCGTCCTTCGGGCTTAGGACAAAAAAACATTCCACTGAATAGATGTGAATATTCAAACCTATTATGTTGTTCATTTTAATGTTCCATTTTATAATTATTCCGAGTAATTTTCGTCAAACAACTAACTTATACCGTAACCATTCATTTTAATTTGTTCAAGGGTGTAAGCGACCGGTGAAACGGTTTTTCGGCGCTCTTCCGACCATGAACGTGTTTCGTGAAGCGTTTTGAAAATAGCCAAACATGAAATATCATAACTGAAACCGGTTAATTCGGCAACCAAACGAATACTGCGATCAATCAATTTTTTATTTGTTGCATCAACATAAGACATCCAATTACTGTTCAAACGACCAAGTTTACCCATTGTTGCTGTTGAAATATTGTTCAGAACAAGTTTTGCCGCTAAGTGAGCAAAAAGATCAAGCGGACTTTCCGGCAAATCAACTTCAATGAAAAAAATATCTCCGTCCCATGCCGCTGTAACAGATTCCGAACAATTGGAGCCAATCACAAAAGCAACCTGTTTTTCAAAATATTCGCTGATGTTACAAAACGCCTGAAACCATTGATCGGTTCCTGCAAGGTGTCCCATTTCATTTTGACCAACCAAAAAAGCAACCGCCGCATTGGGCGAAACCGCAAACCGCGAGGAATCTTTTTCGTTGCCGATTTTATAAGTGTACAAATTATCAATGCCGATTTCCGGCGGATTGGCAATAATATTTTCTGCAACATTCATGTTTTGGTAATCGTCCGATTTCCACGCAAGACAACTCGGCGCACGTTCCAATAAATGTTTCCACGCCTCCGGTGTTGTTCTTAACGGGTCTTTGACAAAAGCCCATGATGCCGGTGCTTCTTTTTCAAGTGTTGAACGGAAAGGAGGAATTTTGAAAGTTGGCGACCGCTCCGTTGTATCCGTGAAAATATCAATTGAATATTCGTCCGAAAAATAGGTAATAAGACCATGAACATGATAAATGGAATATTCGAAATCAGTTATTCCCGCAAGCGTTTTGAGATTGTCTTGTTGCCGCAGTTGTTGAAGCAAACACTCGAATCGTTCCAATCCTTCAAACGGCGTTTGCGGAAAATGTCCCATTTTTTGTACAACATCAGGCGGAAGTGTTTTTCGAAGATGTCCGGCAAGAGCAGACTCAAAAGCAAGTCCGACAATCAACATTTCAATTGTTGTTGCCTGCATTCGTGTTGATCCGGCAATCGCCATTGGTCCGGCGGCAAGGTCAATAACATTAACACGGGAATCTTCAATCACAATTCGTGACCGTTCAATTTTTTGAACAAGTAATTCGGAAGGATTGTTGAACAAAAAATGTGTTTTCATTCCCGTTTCCAACGCCGCATGAATTGTTCCGATTACAGAAGAGGTTTCGCCGCCTTCACTCACGGCAATAAGACAATCGCCCGCTTTAATATCGGCGTCAAATAATTGACGTTTTCCGAACACAATATAATCCTCAAAAGATTCAACGGAACGAATCAGCGCAAAATCTCCGCCGGTCATCACCGAAAATGTTTGTTCGGAAAGTGTTTCAAAATATTTCCGGTATTCGGGAAAACGCTTTGAATTTTTGGCACAAAATTTTCGGTGAGCGGCATCCAAAAGAATCGCAAGCCGTCC
The DNA here is from genome assembly GCA_031288765.1 of Planctomycetaceae bacterium. Classification (GTDB taxonomy): domain Bacteria; phylum Planctomycetota; class Planctomycetia; order Pirellulales; family Thermoguttaceae; genus WRKP01. The sequence goes on along the minus strand of JAITQV010000239.1, from coordinate 7,357 downwards.
TGTTGCACCGCAACCGCTGAAAAATACACGGTTGCCTGATTCCAGTGTTGCCGAAATATCGTTGTACAACTTTTGAAACGGAATTGATTCGAGTGTTTTCTTTGCAACCGGCGGCAAATCGTCGTCAACCGTAAGAAGCATGACCAAACCGGTAACAGTATCTTCGGCAAGCCTGTCGGAAAGTCCGCGCGTTTTCGGATGCGGTTGTTCGGTCAACATCATACCAAGATGAAATTGCGTTTCATGCAACAAAAAATGTTCAGCATCCTGTTGATAGGAAGGTTTGGTCATGGTTTGTATCTCCTTTGATCTTTATTAAATGTTAAAAGAAAACTACCGAATACGCAACATCCGCCCAGAAGCCATGTAAATGAAAGAATCCGAAATCCGAACGCCAACCCTTTTTCCGTACCGTAAATATCGCCCAGCCAGCCAAGTAACAACGGTGAAAGTGAACCGAACAAAAATGCCGTCATAATCATCAATCCTACAACTGTTGATCGTAATTGTACGGGAATCACATCGAATATTGCCGCATGAGTATTCGATTCGTAAAGACCGCGCATACCGCCGAAAAGGAAAATCGTTACCCATAATACGGTAAGCGAATGAACATTTCCTATCATAAAAATTAACGGACTTCCCAACAGCATTGTTACGGATTGTAACAAAATCCGAAAACGCGGGAAACGAAAAACCATCATGTCGGCAAGTAAACCTCCGGCAAGAACCCCAACCAATGCCGCAAAATGATGATAAAACATAGCGTAACCGCCGGATTCTATCTGTGTCAAAGCGAATTTTTCCTTGATAAAAGTCGGCATCCACGTCAAATACGCATTGTTGACAAATACAATCGCCGTAAAACCAACCGTTAAAAGTAACACCGTCGGAATGCGAATCAAAATGAGTACAGCCTGAAACGGTGAAATTGTTTCTTTTTTTACCGAATCGGTTTGCGGAGCGTCGTGTAACAGAAAAATAAGAATAAAACCGAGCAAAATTCCGAAACTGCCGAAAAGATAAAACGCAAAACGCCAACCGAATAATTCGGCAACATAACCGGCAAGAAAACCGCTACACATAATTCCGATGTAAAGCGATGCTTGATGAATAGACAAGGCAATTGCGCGGGTTTTCTCATGATATGCCGCAATAAGTGCAGTGGAGGCGGGACCGTAAAAGGATTCGCCGCCGCCGGTTGCAACGCTACGAAAAAGAATCAACCCTCCAAGTCCGCGTGCAAAACCGGTCAACATTGTTGCAACACTCCAGAAAATCAGACTAGCAGTAATAATTTTTTTCTTGCTCCAGCGGTCTCCGAGAAAACCGGCAACCGGAACCATTACGGCAAGAACTAAAAAAAGAACCGATGCCGTCAATCCGAGTTGTGTATCACTTAAACCGAGTTCCGATTTAATGGACGGTAATAAAACACCGAAAATCGCTCTATCCGCCTGATGTAGAAAATAAGCACAAAAAAGTAGGAAAAGTAATTCCCAGCGATAAAATCGAGAAGGTTCTTTCGGCATAAAATTTTTGTAATAATTCACGGCAACAACCCAAAAGCAAATTAACTTTTATCCATGTTGCTATGAATAGTTGTTATGATTTTCTTATTTTATCGGTACAATAAAAATGGTTTACGGTCTTCGAGGAATTGATTTAATTCCGGCAACCAGACGGCTTCAATTTGGGAAATCGAATCGCCTTCAAGAATCATTTGTAACGTTTGATGATGCAGTAATAACGTATTAAGATTTTTTGTTTCCCATTTATCGGGATAAAGTTTATGAAGAGTCTTTGCCAGAAGAATGCCGAACCGAACCGGTTGGAACGATTGGGGATTGTTCAACCGAATACGAACACCGCCGCATTCGGTATTGGCAAATACGCTTGTTTTCGGGGTAAAACGGCAGGATTCAAATTGAATTTCCGATATTTTCAATTTTTCTAATTCCGCAACAAATTCTTTGTCGTCAATATACGGAGCCCCAATGATTTCAAACGGTGTTTCCGTTCCGCGTCCAACCGAGAGATTGGTAAATTCTAGTAACCCAATTCCGGGATAAAGATATTCTTCTGTGTGCGAACGTATGTTCGGCGAAGGATTGATCCATGTCAAGGAAGTTGTTGCAAAATCAGTGTTTCGTGTCCAACCGTTGCAAGGAACAATATGAAGATCGAGTCCGAGCCGGCGTTTATCATTCATCATGAGAGCCAGTTCACCAACTGTCATACCATGCCGTACCGGAAGACGAAAACATGCAACAAAACATTCGCTACCCGACTCAAGCATTGGTCCCTCAACCTTATCACCGCGAATCGGATTCGGACGATCAAGAACGACAAAAGGAATTTTCCGCATTGCCGCCGCTTCCATACTATAAAGCATGGTACTAATGTACGTATAAAACCGCGTTCCAATATCCTGAATATCAAAAACAAGAATATCAATTTCCGCGAGCATTTCCGGTGTCGGACGGCGAATCTTACCGTACAGACTGTAAATTTTTGTTTCTGTTGCGGAATCGTATAAATCGTCGATTATTTCCTGATCGAGAGTTCCGGTAAGACCATGTTCCGGCGTAAAAACAGCAGATAATTTTATATCGGAAATTTCACGCAACAATTTTATTACGGAAATCCCGCCGTGTGATACACCGGTATGATTTGTAATCAATCCAACACGTTTTCCACGTAAAACAGCAAACTGATCTTTTTGAAGAAGATCAATTCCGGGAAGAACATTTTTTGTTTTTGAGGCAGTATTTTCCGAAACATGTTTTTGATAATGTTCAACATTTTTTCGTACAAAATCAATACGGTCGGTTTGTAACGGTAAATCGTAAACGGCATCGGCGGCAATAGTTCCGATTTCTCCGGCAAGAGTATTGACCGATCCTTTACCGTCGGGATGTACCCGATTACTCAGAAAGATTACAAATAAATCAAGTGCCGGATCAATCCAAAGCGATGTTCCGGTAAAACCGCCGTGTCCAAATGCCAACGGCGACATTGTTTTGCCGCGATTACCGGAATAACCGGTTTGCATATCCCATCCAAGACAACGATAACCTTCCGGAATAGTGTTGGCGGTTGTCAATAATTGTACGGTTTCCTGTTTCAATATTTTTGCACGCTCTTTTATTTCTCCCTGATTGAGTAACATTCTTGCGAAGAGAGCAAGGTCTTCGGCAGTCGAAAACAATCCGGCATGTCCCGCAACTCCGCCAAGTAAAAAAGATGGCGGGTCATGAACCTGCCCCGGTTCACGGTCTTGTGTCGGAGCCGCTTTTCTCGACAGTTCATCATTCGGTACAAAACAGGTTTCATTCATACCAAGCGGTTCAAAAATGTTGTTACGGGAAAATTCGTCAAGACGGTAACCGGAAACACGTTCCGCTAAAATTCCAAGTAACAAAAACGAAACATCTGAGTAACGAAAATCAGTACCGGGTTCTTTATCGGGATTTAGAGCAAGCAAACGTTCTTTTGCTTTTTCGATACCGTCGCGATAATCCGCAAGAGCGTTACCGGGAATAAAGCCGGCTGTATGAAGAAGTAATTGACGAATGGTGATTGCCTGTTTTTCAGGTGTTTTAAATTCGGTAAGATATTCGGCAACCGGAGAATCGAGGTTCAGTTTTCCTTGCTCGATCAGAATCATAATACTTGTTGCGGTTGCGATTGGTTTTGTCAGCGAAGCAAGATCGAAAAGTGTGTCGGAAGTCATGGCAACCGGCGGAGATTCTTTAGGAATAATTTTTTTGTTGCCATAAGCATTTAAAAAAACGATTCCGTTACTCCGACCAATACAAACAACACAACCGGGCATTTTTCGTGCGGCAATTGCTTTTTCGACAACAGAATCAATCCGTTGCAAAATTATCGGATTGAGTCCTGCCGGTTTCATTTCAACAGGAGAAGGTGAGATTCCAAATACAAAAATCTCCCGAAAAAATAAAAATAAGAAAACCCAAAGTATTGGAATACAATTTTTCATAAAACATTATTGTTGGTAAAATCCGGTTTAAATATTTGTAATTTCTATTCACACTCAATCTTAACCGATCTTCATTCAAAAGTCAATACAAGCGTTTTGAGTGAAAATGTAATTTTGAGTAATTGTCTATTTTATCATTTTGTTCAGAAATTATAAAACCGCCAATCTTGTTCTGAAAAGTGAGCGAGTATTGATAAAACGGTTATTTACAAAAATTCCACTGAAAAATTACTGATTGTTTTAGAATTTGAGGGGCAATTGTTTATATCAAGAGATAGGCGACCTTAATCCGGATGCGGGCAACCTTTCACCGAAAGGTCACCTACCTTATATTTACCTGTCTGTGATTGCTCCCAAAATTCCGAAATAATTAAAAATTTTACATTTTTTCTAAATAATGTTATCTAATGGTTTCTTTTTCAATTTTTAGTTTTGCAGTGAACAAGAACAATTTTGTCCACATAAATATTCATTACATTTCCCTTTTTTCCCGGTGGAGCGAACCAAACATCATTTTGTGGTTTCAAGGCAATTGGGTCGAGTTCAACCCACGAATAAGATTGATTTCCCCACGGATGATTGCCAACTTGAACAACCGGAACCGTTTTGATGATAATATCTTTATTGGTTACAGAATCAAAAACACCAAAACTTAATGCGGGTCCCACTGTTGATTGAACGGCACAGCAAACCGATGCGAAAATTTTATACTTCGACGAAGAGTCAGCGGAAGATGGTATTGCTGTCAAATATTTTTTGAGTGGAATCCGAATAGAGCGACAGTTGAGTTCACTCGGCATCATAACAGTTCGTCTATCCGAAGCACAATTATCCGAAATGGAAAACGTTTCTTTTCCGGATTGTTTAATACGAAATCGGAATCCTGAATTTCGTGCCAATCTTCCTTCGGCAATTTTTTCCAAAATCCAGGTTTTTGGTTGATATTCTCCATGAATACAGGGTGGTTCTTGAGAATTGGTTCGAATTAAGAAAATCCGATCAACATAGATTTCGTTCACTTGTGCCTGTTCTGCTGGAACAAAGTAGATATTATGATGTGGTCTTAATGCAATCGCACCGAAATCAACCCAGTAATAATCAGTACCTTTAATTTTTGAAATATCAACATATGATCTCAAAAGGTATTTTTTTGTTTCGAGGTCATAGATTCCATAGGAGAACGCTTTTCCATTGTCAACTTTTGCCGTACAGCGTACTGCGCCATAAATATGATATAGAGGTGTTTCTGAAATATTTTCCGGCTTATATGGCTTCAAAAAATTCAGTGTGTTATCGAACGAATAGTTTTACCACATTGAACTGTTTCCATGTATCATAGCCGCACGACTATTGGAGTTTTTGAAGGCACCGGAGTCTTCGACGATGGATGTTGTCAAATGATGTAAATTAAATTCATGACACCGAGCAAAGAAGTCGTTGATAAAAGTTTGCGGATCGATAAATGTGCAAAATTTCTGCCCGGAAAATTCCGCTGAGCGGCGAAGAGAATAATATCGTTCTTTTAGTAACACAAGATCGATAGAAAGTTTTTCACGCAGCAACCGTTTTTTGTACGTCTCTGTTTTGGCTGTATCAATTGCTTTATTCATCAATTCTATTGCTTTTTGTAGTGTTGCTGAATCAAGCCAGGTTTGTGTGGATGGCATAAAGGCACTTAAATGAATATTTGTTTTTTCGGCGCGGTCAATGAGTAAACTCTAATATTGTTTTAAAAACGGAGCCGAATCCGTACCATAATATCCGTTTAGAAATGTATCGAACAATTGATTTTCATCTTGTTCCGGATTCCAAAGAAGGTGTGAAATGACCCAAGCCCGCATTCGGCAAAAATCACCGCCAAGACGATAAGCATCATCCTGTTCCAAAAGCCCCATTGCGTTGTGATTGACAAAAAGGCGAATATTTGGAGCGAGAATACGAAGGTTTGGCTGTGGTAACATATATCCTGAAAAGTTCGTTACGTAATCCCAGATGAACAAATTATCGGTAATACGGCTCCATGCTTTAAGATCGTTCAGAAAATTGTTACTTACTTTTTCAAGGGGTTGGAGAAATGAACATTCAATCGAACAAAGCCGAACAACAACATTTTTTCGCGGTTTAACAAGTTTTGGTGCTTTTCGTGTATATTGATACGCTAATGTTTCGAACCAAACATCCGGAAATTCCATTTCGAGTTCTTTGGCGATTTTATTCACAAATCGGATCATCAAACCAGCTTGGTTTCCTTCTTGTTCTTCAATTTTATTGCCAACGGATTTGATAACAATACCATCATACTTTATTTTCGTTACCTCAATATTAGGAAGAAGTTTTTTTGTACAAAGGGTATTGCCAATGAGAATTTGCGGTTTTGTTTCATCAATTTCCGATTCCTTCACTATCGGATAATTCGCCCCGGTGATTGCATCAAGATATTCCTTGAGCTCTTTCGCCGCAGTTTGTTCCACAATCGTTGCTTTATCGGACAAAATAATTAGATAATCGGTCTTACTGTCTTTCGCAAGAGTGTGCGTTTCTGCCAGAGCAGGAACACAAAAAACAATTATCGAAATCATTAAAAATAAAATGAATTGCATAGTGTAATTGTATGTTAAAATCATCATAAAATTCCTTTCTTTAATTTTTATTTATTGTTAAGGTAATTCCCTGGTACTTCCATCATTGACATCGGCAAGCAGAGCGATGAATTTAAGTGATTTTGTAACTATTATTGAATGGACAGAACCATCATCCATAGTAAATTGGTAATTGTCGGGGTGCCAGCTATACTTTACATAGTCAATAAGTTTATATTTTTTAGGTTTGAGAATCTGTGGTTATCAAGTTTTCAATTGTTGAACGATAGTATAAAACAAACTTCATTTTCAACTTGATTTTTCTAACAAAACAACTTTATAGTTAATAGTTTATAGTGAATAGTGGAGGATGCAAACGGATTCGATTGTCTGAACTATGATTTACGTGATTTGAATGATTTTTAAAACATAATCATTGTAATCAAACAAATCACAAAAATCACAGTTCAGACAACGAACTCCGCTTGCGACCCAAACCACAAATCACAAGCCACAAACCGTTAGTTAATAATTACTTTGACTTCATCGCTCCAAGGTCCCGGTTGCATACGAGTATTGACCCAAGCGGCTTGCATGGCAATACACTTTCCAACCTCTTCTTCGGTGAAACTCAATGTATAATGGAGTTTCGTCGAGATAAGCGTTTTCCATACGGTTTCGCCTTCGAATTTGTATCGCAGGAGAAAACCGCCGTATTTTGTGTCGCTAATGAATTGGGTGGGGTGGGCGTGTTGAAGTGTCGAAACGTAAA
>JAITQV010000174.1 GCA_031288765.1 Planctomycetaceae bacterium | reverse complement strand
GCGGCTCAGTGGGAACGCGGCGTCGTATTGCGTCTTGGAAAATTTTGCGGCGTGCGCGGACCGGGAATCGTTTATGTCGTACCGTTTATTGATAGTGTAACATTTGTCGACACCCGACTTTTGACGTTGAATATTCCTTCCCAACAGGTTATTACCAAAGACAATGTGCCGGCAGCGGTTGACGGCGTTCTTTATTTTTTGGTACGTGAAACAGAACAAGCCGTATTAACCGTTCAGAATTATCGTTTTGCCGTTGCCCAATACGCGCAGGCAACATTGCGTGATGTCGTCGGCGCGTTGACGCTTGATGAGCTTTTGTCGGAACGGGAACAAATTCAACAACGTGTAGCGGAAATTGTTGAAGAACGAATTAAGGGTTGGGGATTGCATCTTGATTCGATCCGATTACAAGATATTGAGATGCCGGAAGATTTAAAACGGATTATGTCGCGGCAAGCGTCGGCGGAACGGGAAAAACGTGCGAATATTACCAAATCGGAAGGCGACAAAATTGCGGCGTCGAATCTTGCCGAAGCGGCGCGGATTATGGCGACAACATCGGGAGCAATGAAATTACGAACGTTACAGACAATCGACGGTCTCGGAACCGGTCAATCAAACACAGTTATTATGTTTCCGATAGAGCTGGTTGAATCCCTCGAAAAATTTACCGAAACAGTTAAGAATTTAACAAACAAAAAAACTTAGCCGAAAGTCTTGATTGACCGTATCAATAAAGGAGATTGGCGATGAATCTTGAGAAAATTTTGAAAGACGCTTCCAAAGAGGAAGGAGCGGGACAATTTGTTTTGTTTGACGATAATCATCAATTTCTCGGTCAATATTGTACGGTTGAGGAAGTGAGTACCAGTATTGAAAAACATCACTTAAAATGTCCGACACTTTATGATCTCGGTATTTTAGAGAATCACACTTATATTTTTATCGGGGGGCAACTTCATGTTATCTAAAGTGATACAATATGGTTTTCAATACCGTCCGGTTATTCATGTTTTATTGGAAAACCTCCATGACAGATCTGTACTTCCATTGCGGTTTGCTGCGTTGATTGATACTGGTGCGACGATATCAGTAGTACCTTCATCGGCTTGTAAAATCCTAAAACATACCTTTGAACAAGGAATTTCCTCTTCTGCAGTTTTTGGTGTTGGCGGTTCACGGCGCATTTTTGTTCATGCAACACGATTAACTGTTTTGGAACCTGTTATTAACGAAGTAATAGTTCCACCGCCTAAACCAATTTTTGAAGCGATTGATTTTCAATTGGCATTTGTTGAACAACACTTACCATTTGTTTTACTGGGACAAAAAGATTTTTTGCAACATTTCAAATACGTTCAAAATGCGCAAGCCGGCTGGTTTTCGTTGGAGCGGATTTAGTAACACGGAGAATACTCATGACCACATTAACTGTAAATATTTTGAACCCCGAAGCCCATCGTTTACTCAAGGGTTTAGAGGATATCGGTTTAATCGAACTCGATAATCGAAATGCTTTATTAGTACAAACAGATGAAAATTCAATTAGTGATGTTTTTGGTCAATGGCAATCAGACCAATCCGCTGAAAATATTATCAGAGATATTTATGAATCACGAACAATTGGTAGAAAGTATGAATCATTATGAATCAATATATTCTAGATACGGATATTTGTGTTTTTACGTTACGGGGAAGGTATGAATTGGATAAAAAAATAATTGAAGTTGGTATTCAAAATTGTTTTTTATCAGAAATTACGGTTGCTGAATTAAAAGTTGGTGCTGAGAAAAGTGAATTTCCCTTGAAAAATCATCAGATTGTCGAACTATTTTGCAACAAGATAACCATTTTACCGATAAGCCGCGCTATAGATATTTTTGCCGAAGAAAAAGCAAAATTACAAAAATCCGGTCGAAACATTAGCGATTTTGATTTATTGATCGGAGCAACGGCAATTTATTACCAACTTGTTTTGGCAACAAACAACGTCAAACATTTCAGTCGAATGGAAAAATTGTTATTCGATAATTGGATACAAAAACAATTATAAAATCATCCATTAGAACTAATGACGACATTAACATTACAATTAGAATTGCCGGACAATTTTGTGATAAGTGAACATGAAGCTAAAATGATGTTTGCTGCAAAATTGTATGACGAAGGGAAATTGACGGCTGGCAAAGCTGCTGCAATGGTTGGTATTTCGAAACGGGATTTTCTTTGGGAAGTTCCGCAATATGGAATACGCTATTATGCCGACGTGACGCCGGAAGATCTTAAACGGGAATTTGAATTTGCATGTGGGTTTAATCGGTGTCAGGAAGAAACACCTGTACAAGAAAATAAACATGATAATGTCGTTTCATGAACTTATTATTTCGGATACGAGTTGTCTTGTTAACCTTGAAAGAATAGAAGCGTTATGTCTTTTGGAGCAAGTATTCGAAAAAATTATTATTACGAAAGAAGTTGCAATGGAATTTGGTAAACCAATTCCTGAGTGGATTGAAATAAGAAATGTATCGGTACGGGCGACACAAGAGTTACAGAAACATGGACTTGATTTAGGTGAGTCGAGTGCTATTGCTTTGGCGTTGGAATTACATGAGGATTATTTATTGTTACTGGACGACCTTAAGGCACGAACTGTTGCGGCTCGAAAGAATCTTAAATTTATTGGTTTACTTGGTGTATTGTTGCGGGCGAAAAAACAAGGAACTATCGAAAAGATAAAACCGTATATTGAACGTTTACAGGAAGCCGGTTTCCGAATGAGTCAAAATTTGATACAAGAAGTTCTCTGTCAAGCCGGAGAAATGAAAAAATGAGATATGCTGATTGACATCTACCCGTGTATAAAAAATTTTTATTGGAATATTATAAATTTTTAAGAAAATCATTATATTTTATAGATAGTTTTCGCCGGAATGAATTTAACAATACGGGGTGAGACGATGACGACATTAACATTACAATTAGAATTACCGGACAATTTTGTAATAAGTGAACAGGAAGCTAAGACGGTACTTGTTGCGAAGTTGTATGAGGAAGGCAAATTGAGTTCCGGTAAAAGTGCGGAATTACTTGGAATGACCAAGCGGGAATTTATCGAAACGTTTGGAACCTTTTGTAACATGACGCCGGAAGATCTCAACAGAGAACTCGACAATGCCAGATGGGCAAGTCAACATATTAAAACAAGGATTTTAGAAAAAGTAGAAAAGAAATAGAACCAATGTCATTTCCTGAACTTGTCATTTCGGACACTAGTTGTCTCGTCAATCTTGAAAGAATTGATTCACTCCTCTTACTCAAAAAACTGTTTGAAAAAATTGTTATTACAGAAGAAGTGGCGATGGAATTCGGCAGGAAACTTCCCGATTGGATTGAAGTACGAAAAACACCGCAACTATTTTTACAATCGTTACAGAATAAAAAACTTCACTTAGGAGAATTAAGTGTTCTTGCGTTGGGACTTGAATTAAAAAGAAATTGTTTATTACTTATTGATGACGAGGTTGCACGGAATGAATGTCAACGGCTTGGATTTCGTTTTATTGGTCTTCTTGGCGTTTTACTTCGAGCCAAAGATGCCGGTATTATCGAACAAATTAGACCGCTAATTGAACGTTTACAGGAAGCCGGTTTCCGAATGAGTCAAAATTTGATACAAGAAGTTCTCTGTCAAGCCGGAGAATTATGAAATGAAATTGGTGATTGATACTTATTTGTTATTAACGATTCACTATTTATTACACCGTTAACGATTATTTAAAATTATGGCACTCCGCAGACTGGGACAAGTTTTTGTTGATCTTGGATTTATAGACGAAGAGCAGCTTGAGATATTGCTGGAAGAGCATCTTCAACGTCATGGGGAGAAGATTGGCGAAACGGCAATATCAATGGGATTTATTAACGATGATCAGGTTGCTGTTGCGTTGGCGGAGCAGCTTGGTTTGCAGGTGATTGGATTGAGTGATTTGACGATACCTCCTGATGTTCTTGCGCATTTGACGGAGCCGATGGCGCAGATATACAAGGTTATTCCGGTTAGTTTTCGAAATGAGATTTTAACCGTTGCGATGTGCGAACCGCAGAACATTATGGTTTTGGACGAGTTACGTAATTTTCTTGGTTACGAAATTCGAGCGGTTGTTACAACGCCGCGTGATATTGACAATGCTTTAAACCGGTATTATGCTTCGGATATTGAGAGTGTTGAGTCGCTTATTAAGGACATGGAGAGCGACAATGCGCTCAAGGAAGCGGCGGCGGCGTTGGAGAGTGGGGCGTCAATTGACTTGGCGAGTATTGAAGCCTTGAGCGAATCCGCTCCGGTACGAAAATTACTTAATATGGTATTCCTGCTTGGTATTAAGGATCATGCCAGCGACTTGCATTTTGAACCGTTTGAGGAAGAATTTAAGATTCGTATCAAGGCGGATGGAACGTTATACGAGATGGTTCCGCCGCCGCGGCATTTGGCATCGGCGATTACAACCCGAATCAAAGTCATGGCGAACCTTGATATTGCGGAACGCCGTTTACCGCAAGACGGGCGGATTCGGTTGACGGTTGGCGGACATCCGATTGATTTACGGGTGAGTGTATTACCGACGTTGTTTGGGGAAAGTGTTGTTTGCCGGATTCTTGACAAATCGGTGATTAGTTTGGAGCTTGAAAAGGTCGGCATGGATGCGATGTTGTTACGTGATTTTCGTAAGATACTGGAACGTCCTAACGGTATTGTTCTTGTTACGGGACCGACCGGTTCGGGCAAGACGACGACATTGTATGCGGCGTTGAGTGAGTTAAATTCGATTACGGACAAACTGATGACGACGGAAGATCCGGTGGAGTATGATATTGACGGTATAATCCAGATGCCGATTGATTCGGATATTGGCAACACATTTGCGCAATGTTTACGTTCGATATTGCGGCAAGACCCGGATATTATACTTGTTGGCGAGATTCGGGACAGGGAGACGGCGGAGATTGCGGTGCAGGCGTCATTGACGGGTCATTTGGTTTTCAGCACGTTACACACGAATGATGCGCCGAGTACGATTACTCGGTTGAAGGACATGGGGATTCCGTCATTTTTGATTACGGCGACAGTTGAAGCGATATTAGCGCAACGGCTTGTTCGGACGATATGTTCGGATTGCCGTGAGCAGTACACGCCGACGCCGGATCAGTTAGCGGAGTTGGAATTGGGTGAAGATTATATTGCCGGCAAGATGTTTTATCGTGGTCGCGGTTGTGTAACGTGCAACAACACCGGTTATAAAGGTCGGACGGCGATTCACGAATTTATGTTGATCAATGATGAAATTCGTGCGTTAATCAATCATGGAGCATCGGCGGCGGAGCTTCGGGAGGCGGCGGCTCGTAACGGCATGGTTACACTTCGCGAAGCCGGACTTGCTAAAATACACGCCGGAAAAACCACTATTGACGAAGTTGTCCGGGAAACAGTGATTGATTAGTTGATAGTTTATAGTGAATAGTGAATAGTGAATAGTTCGCATGCGGATTTAACATCTTGCAATAGGGCTGAAAGCCCTACATATTATAGCGTAGGGCAACGCCTTACGGACAGGATTTTGGAAAATATTACTGAAATACAGCAAAAACGAATATACATTACAGAAACAGGTTTTGCGGAGCGGTACAGCTATAGGAGCTTTGGTGTGTGAAGCCGGACAAGCGGAAAGCAATGCTGATTTTATTCATAAATTGAGTGTTTCACTGAAAGAAGCACAAGAAACGCATTATTGGTTATCATTATTAAAAGACACGGAGTATTTAACACAGAAAATGTTTGACAGTATCAATGATGAATGTGAAGAACTTATTAAGATGCTTATTGCATCAATTAAAACATTAAAAGGTAAATAAATTTCTTTACATAATTAACTACTAACTACTAACTATTAACTACTAACTATTAACTATTACCATGCCTCAGTTTAAATTTGAAGCGGTTGACCAGAATGGTCAGGACATTAAGGACATTATTGAAGCCGCAACGGAAGACGAAGCGCAGGCGACGATACGTCAGATGGGTTACCATGTGACGAAGATTGCCTTATTTAAGGAGCGCAAGAAGCAAGCGGCGAAAAAGGGTACCGGCGGAAAGACATTTTCCTTTGGTCGAATCAAATCGAAACAGTTATCCGTATTTACGCGGCAGCTTTCGATTCTTCAGGATGCGGGTTTACCGATTTTGCGGAGTCTGAGCATTTTGATGAATCAGGCGAAACCGGGGGCGTTACGGAATGCGTTAATTGATGTAACGAGCGAGATTGAGAACGGTTCGAGTTTATCGGATGCGATGGCGAAGGTTCCGAAGGCGTTCAACCGGCTTTACGTCAACATGATTAAGGCGGGTGAAGCGGGCGGAGCGTTGGAAACAATTTTGCAGCGTTTGTCGGAATTTTTGGAGGCGTCGGAACAATTGAAGCAGCGGATCAAATCGGCGTTAACGTATCCGATAGCGATTGTCTTTTTTGCGTGTGCAATTTTGACATTTATTTTGATTGCGATTGTGCCGAAATTTGAAGCGATTTTTAAGGATTTTGATATGACATTACCGACGATGACGTTAGTTTTGATTAAGGCGTCTCAGATAGTGATGAAGTATTGGTTTTTACTTCCGTTGATACCATTTTCGATTTGGTTGATGGTGAGGCTGACGACGAGTTTTGAGTATGGTCGGTTTGGCTGGCACTTATTTTTGTTGAAGTTGCCGGTATTTGGAACATTGGTTGAAAAGACAACTGTAGCGCGGACAACACGGACATTAGGGACATTGGTAACTTCCGGCGTACCGATTTTGGAATCGTTACACATAACGAAGGAGGCGAGCAACAATGCGGTTTTTGAGTTAATGTACCAAAAGATACTTGAAGCGATTCGTGACGGCGACACGATTGCGAATCCGATGAAGGTACATTCGATGCCGCCGTTTCATATTGGTGCGTTGTTATATTCGGCGTTTTTTATTCCGGTTGCCGGAGCGTTGATATATTTAATGAAACTTCGCGGTCGGGTGATGGACGATATGGTTGTCAACATGGTGGATGTCGGCGAGGAGACGGGGGAATTGGACACGATGTTGTACAAAGTGGCGGACACTTATGATCAGGAAGTGAAGGCGGCGACAGATGCGTTGATGAGCATGTTGGAACCGTTGCTGGTGATTTTTTTGGGCGGCATTGTTGGTTTTATTGTTATTGCTTTGTTTATGCCGCTCATCAAACTCATCACCGCACTATCAGGCTGAAAAAGTAGTGGAGAGTTGATAGTGGATAGTGGAGAGTATGGCAAGCGGAGAATTTATTGCAAGATGTTAAATTCGCATGCGAACTATCAACTAATATTTCGTCCCGTTAGGGACGCAATGTTGGTAGAAAACAGATACGAAATTGCCATTGCGTCCCGTTAGGGACGAAATAATTCCGCTTGCGGTTTTAGCCCGCAGGGCGGGATGTGCATAACCGGCGGTGGAGCGAAGCGCAACCGCCGGATCACGTCCCCCAAAAACAAAAGTCCCGCAGGGACGAGATTATGGTTGTGTTGGTTGTTTTGGTTGCTTTCACCTTTGGATATTATAGGAGAGTTGTTCGATGAGTAATTCAAAACCTACTAACGAAACGCTTAACTGGATACGTCGGGTACGAGATGAGTCTTATGAGGCAATGAAAGGCATGAGTCCTCAGGAACGCATTGAATACCGGCAATCACAGAGAAAAAAACAGAGAGAAGAAATGATTCAAGATTTCAGATGTATTGAGGCGGATTTAACTGATGAGGAACGGGCGCTTATTGAGGAGAGTGTCAAACGTTATCACACGGATCCTTCCGGTTTTGTTCCTTTGGAAAACATCACATAATAAGGTAGGCAATCGCTCGCCGAGCGATTGCGTCGGCGTTAGCCGACAATGAATTTATGATGTTGGATGTTTGGATTGCCTATCGGCAAGCGACCTTTCGGCGAAAGGTCTACTCTGGAATTGTTAATCATGAGGTAGGCAACCCTCCGCCGAATGATTGACGGAGACTTCTAAAAAACCAAATTTCGGTTAAACTACTGCATAAATACTTTATCTTTTGACCTTGTTTTTTCGGAAAAATAACCAATTGCTGATCCCAAAATCCAAAACACCTAGCTGATCCCAAAAATCCAAAATACCGGAAAATATAAAAATATGAATACGGATTCGTTTACTTTTTTTAAGGGGCAAATCGGAATGACCGCATTGGAAACCCTACAACTCGGAAGCCCCTACAACTTCGAAAAACAAGTAACCCTCGTCATGATTCGAAACGCACCGTCACCGGATTCAAAAGAAGAAATCCTGCGTCCCTTTTACAACTCCATGTTGCAACGCTATCTCTCGGAAACCCAAGGCGGCGCCTTCATCCTCTTCACAAGCTACCAATTGCTAAAACGAACCGCCTCCGATATGACTACCTGGCTCGCTAAAAATAACTTCCCGCTGTTCGTGCAAGGAGAAGGAATACCGCGAAGCGAAATGATTCGCCGGTTCAAGGAAACTTCCGGCTCCGTTTTGTTCGGTACGGATAGCTTTTGGCAAGGTGTCGATGTCCCAGGTAACGCATTACGTAACGTCATTATCACAAAACTGCCCTTTCTGGTTCCCTCACAACCAGTCGTCGAAGCTAAAATCGAAGCAATTAAAGCACGCGGCGGTAATCCGTTTCAAGATTACCAACTTCCGGTGGCAATTCTCAAATTCAAACAGGGATTCGGACGCCTCATCCGAACCCGTACCGATTCGGGTCTCGTCGTGGTACTCGACCCGCGTATCCACTCAAAATCTTACGGTCATCAGTTTATCAAAGCGTTGCCGAAATGTAATATCCGATACGACAAAATAAATGATCCCTCAACAAAAATCGAACCCGGCAACCAAAATATCTCCGCTTGCGAAAAAAATCTATTCAATATATAATGCCGTAAATGGTTGCTTCGGAGAACGTTTCTCCGTTTGGCGTCCCATTTCTTAAACCTCCTTTTTACAGGATTTTTGCTATGTCCTCTCCATTTCGAAACACTCTAACAGTCTTGTTGTTGGGCGTTTTATTCTTCTTTCAACCGCTCTGCGCTTTTGGCGCCGAAGCAGCGGAAGAACCCGATTGGGTGTTGTCTTACTTTTTGGTGTTGCTCTTTCTCAGCTTCGCCGTGCTGATTCTACTCCGCCCATCAAAACGTTCCGATTCGGCGTTCACCACCGAAGAACTCGCCGCTCAACATGAAGAAGCTATGAAAAAAATGATAGGACATTAAATGTCCAAATGAAAAAATATCAATAACGGTAATTAAGGAGAATAATAATGCGTTATCGTGATCCTAAAATAGACCCTATTTTTCGTCGTATATTCGGCGAACATGAACATTTATGTTGCAGTTTGCTTAACGGTATGCTCCCCTTGGAACCGTCACAACAGGTCGTTAATATAAATTATCAACCGAATGAAATATTGCCTGATTTGCCGTTATTGAAAAATTCCATCGTTGATGTGAATTGCACGGACAACTTCGGACGTAATTTTATCGTTGAAATGCAAATGCATTGGACGGAAGCCTTCAAAAGCCGTGTGCTTTTCAATTCCGCCAAAGTTTACGTGAAACAATTAAACCAAGGCGATGATTATAAACTCTTAAAACCGGTTTATGCGTTGAATTTCGTTAATGATATATTTGACAAAGATTCTTCCGCTTTTTACCATGATTACAAAATAGTGAATGTTGCGGACAGTGAGAAACGAATCGACGGTTTGGAGTTTGTTTTTGTGGAGTTGCCCAAGTTCAAACCCAGTAATCTTGCGGAGAAGAAGTTGTATGATTTATGGTTAACGTTTTTGACCGGCATTAAAGACAATTCCGAACAAGTCCCCTCCGAACTCTTAGAAGAAGCCACAACCCGTGAAGCAGTCAAATATCTTGAAGTTAGTTCTTATACGGAAAACGAGTTAAGAGCGTTTGACCGTTACTGGGATACAATCAGCACGGAACGTACCTTGTATAACGGCAAAAAAGATGACGGCGTAAAAGAAGGGTGGGACAAGGGATACGAAAGAGGTTTGATTGAAGTTGTTATTAACGGTCATGGCAGCGGTTTTTCCGTAGAACAGATTCAAGTACTTACCGGTTTAAGTAAGGAACGAATTTCAGAAATCATTAATTCCAAAGTACAAATTTAGAAAGGAGAATTAAGATGTTTTTAGTAGAGAGTTATTCGGTTGCGGTTTTGTTTTGTTTTGTTACGATGTTGTGCTGGGGATCGTGGGCAAACACCCAGAAATTAGCGGGCAAAACATGGCGTTATGAACTTTTTTATTGGGACTATGTGTTGGGGGTGGTCATATTATCACTGTTTTTTGCTTTAACAATGGGCAATAACGGCGAATACGGGCGCGGTTTTTTTGAAGACCTTCTTCAAGCGGAAACAACATCTCTTGCCAGTGCATTTATGGG
>JAITQV010000167.1 GCA_031288765.1 Planctomycetaceae bacterium | reverse complement strand
GAACCGGTTTTTGAGAAAGCCTTTGATCTTGCCGAATATTTGAAATATTCGCCGGCACTTCAGGAAGCCTATCAGAATAACCTCAAAGTGTACCGTGATAACAAAAATGTTCTTGAAACAGCACGTACCGAAGGCGAAGCCAAAGGTTTTGATGCAGGTAAAACCGAAGGCAGAACCGAACGGGAAACTGAAATTGCCCGGAAACTTAAACAACGTGGTATTGATCACGAAACCATCGCTGAAACAACCGGTCTTTCCATCACCGACATTGAAAAACTCTAAAATACAGATGATCGTTGATTGTTGTTATGGACATTAACCCGCCGCAACGTGGCGGGTAACTATCCATGAAAAACATCATACGCCCTGAAAGGGCAACACAGTAGTGGAGAGTATCGCAAGCGGAATTTTTTTAAATGTTTACCGACAAAAGGTAGGCAACCGTTGGGTGAAAGCCCTTCGCCGAAGGGTGGCGTCGGCGTTAGCCGACTGAGGAAATTTGTCGGCGGATGGTTACATCGGCGGGAACCGGCTTGACTTGCCAATTTTGCACGACGTTATTGAAGTTATTGAAATTCTTGACGGAAACATTGAATTGTGTTAGACTAATGCCTCGTTTCCGTATAATTTTTCTTTCCCTTTTTTGTAAAGGAATTAACTATGACTACAACTTCCCGTCGTGATTTTTTGAAACAGTCCGCTCTCGGAGCAGCCGGAATCGGATTCACCCCTTACTTTTTATCAAGCACCCAACCGGTACACGCTCAAACTCCCAGTGATCGGCTTCGCATGGGTTGTATCGGTGTCGGAAGTATGGGCAAAGGCGACGCAATCGGTTTCAACAATCTTGTTGATATTGTTGCAGTTTGCGATGTCGATGCCAAACATCTCGAAGAAGCACAAAATCATCCGAATATCGGCAGAAAAGACGCCGACGGAAAAAAAATTAACCCCGAAAGTTATAAAGATTACCGAAAAATTCTTGACCGAAACGATATTGATGTTGTGTCTGTTGTAACGGTTGATCACTGGCACACCAAAATCGCTATCGAAGCACTCACGGCAGGAAAACATGTCTTTTGCCAAAAACCGCTTACATTGACGGTTGAGGAAAACCAACTTATTCGTGCCGCTTGCAGAAAATACGGCAAAGTATTTCAGGTTGGGACTCAGCAGCGAAGCGAAAAAGAACGTTTCATGACGGCAATTCTTATGGTACAAAAAGGTCTTTTGGGCGATATTAAAAAGATCGTCTGCGACATCGGCGGTTCACCGGTTTGCGAACCGATTCCGAAAACGGAAATTCCAACCGAATTGGATTACGAGATGTGGTCGGGACAAGTTCCGGTGTACGATTACATCGCCACCGCGGAACAGGCAGGAAAGAACAATTGGCCCAAAAACAGCCGGACACATTACGAATACCGTTGGTGGTACGAATATTCCGGCGGTAAATTCACCGACTGGGGCGCACACCATATTGATATCGCACTTTGGGCAATTGACCAAATCGGCGAAGGTCAGGGACCGGTTCGTTTCAACCCGCTTGCCGCCGAACATCCGGTTCCGTTCAAAGACGGTTACCCGACGGAAACAAACCGTTACAACACTTCACACAAGTTTGATATTGAGTGTCAATTCGAAAACGGAATTGTGATGAACGCGGTCAGTAACAGCCCCGACGGTAACGGAATTGTTTTCGAAGGAACCAAAGGAAAAATCCACGTCAGCCGCGGACGAATTAAAGGGAAACCGTTTGAAGATATCGGCGGGAAACTCACAGAGAAAGGCGGTTCCGTTGCTTACAGGGATATGCCGGAACTCCAAAAGGTTTTGCCCGAAGAAGATTACGTGAAACTCTACAAAGGCAAACCGCACGAAGGACATAAACAGAATTTTATTCGTTGTATTCGTGAAGGCGGTTTACCGGTGTCGGATGTTTTTTCGCATCTCCAAACGATGAATGTTTGTCATCTTTGCGGTATTGCGGCACGGTTGGGGAGGGAAATTCAGTGGAATCCGAAAACCGAACAAACCGGCGACGCACAATCCCAATCTTTTCTCGCAAGGGAACAACGTAAAGGTTACGAGATTCCGCGAATCGCGTAACCGTAAAAAATGAGACGCTAACAGCGGAGAGTTCGCAAGCGGTTTATTATCGTAAAGGTAAGATTTCCGCTTGCGAATTATTCACAATTCACTATGAGCTGTTAACCGAATATGTTACAACCTGACTTTGAAATTTTATACGAAAAAGGTGCTTGTTTGGCGGTTAACAAGCCGGCGGGATTGTTGACGCAGGCTCCGCACGGAATTGATTCGCTGGAATCGCGGGTCAAAACTTATCTCATGGAAAAAGAAGGGCGGAGTTATCTTGGTGTACCGCACCGTTTGGATCGTCCCGTTTCCGGCGTGATTTTGTTCGGTAAACACTCCCGCGCAACACATCGTCTTTCCGAACAATTTGAAAAACGCCAAATCAACAAAACGTATTGGGCGGTTACCGAAGGAGCTGTTAAGCCGGAGACCGGAACTTGGATTGATTTTATACGAAAAGTTCCGAACAAACCGCTTGCGGAAATTGTTGCGCCGATCAATCCCGATGCTCGTGAAGCGATTCTTCATTATAAGGTTCTTGGTTATTTCGAATTGGACGGAAAAACAATAACACATCTTGAAATCAAACTCGAAACAGGACGAATGCACCAGATACGTTTGCAATGTTCTGTGCATGGTTATTCGATTCTCGGCGATGCAACTTATGGTTCGGTTATTCCGTTTGGAGATTATTTTGATGCGGAGTATTACCGTGAAATTGCGCTTCATGCCCGTTCTATTGAATTTCTTGATCCAATAACTTGCGAACCCGTCAATCTGACTGCTCCGCTCCCGACACTTTGGAATAGAACATTACAAGATATATTCTGCAACATCAACAAATAAATATTTTTGTAATTATTGATTCGGTCGATTGTTTTTTTGTAATATTTCAGCGGAATTTTTTTCTAAAATTTTATAACCATAAGGTAGGCGACCTTTCGCCGAAAGGTCGCAATGTAGGGGCGAAAGATTTTTCGCCCCTACCACATATGCGAAGGTTGGCGAACACCGACACAACCGTTCGCCGACAAATTTCTCAGTCGGCTATCGCCGATGCAATCGCTCGGCGAGCGATTGCCTACCTCTTGATTTCCTACGCCCTGAAAAGGCGAAATAAGCCAGCCCGCCGCAACGCGGCGAGTTAAGTTCCCCCACCACAACCTCGTCCTGAAAGGGCAACATATTAGTTGATAGTTCGCCTGCGGATTTAACACGTTTGCGGTAATAATTCCGTTTGCGTCTTCGTATCTATTCAGTGGAATGTTTTTTTGTTCTAAGCCCGCAGGGCGAGATGTGCATAACCGGCGGTGAAGCGTAGCGCAACCGCCGGATCACATCCCCAAAAAACATAAGTCCCGCAGGGACGAGATTATGGTTATGTTGATTGATAATCTCGCCCCGTGCGGGGCTTAGGGAAGTGTGGGAGATTCTGATCCGTAGGTTGCGCTTCGCTCCACCTACGGTTATGCACATCACACCCCTTGCGGGTCAAAAGTATCTACACATCTTTCTCAATAAAATAAGCAATATAGACAAACTTCTGGGTAAAATAGGTAAAAAGAATTCCAAATTTCGGCAAACTTTTTCGAAAAAATCTTGAAAAACCATTAAATTGCTATTGACATATAAATCTGAAACGAAAAATAGTTTGTGATTATTTTTTGTTCTAGTTATGCTTTTAAAGCGAATCAATAACAGTTTGATCTTTTTTTATAGTTTTTAGAAAAAATAGTTGGCAAATTCGCAAAAATTATTCTTCCCAGATTAAGCATTTTATCAAAATACCCAAAAAAGATGTGTAGATACTTTTGGCAAGGGGGGGGGTACATAACCAGCGGTTACATTACGTTTCACCGCTGGAAGTTTGCCAACAAATTTTCTAAAAAACAATGAAAAAAGATCAAACTGTTATTGACTTACTTTAAAAACATAACTAGAACAAAAAATAATTATAAACA
>JAITQV010000742.1 GCA_031288765.1 Planctomycetaceae bacterium | reverse complement strand
AAGTTGCACTTTAACCAATCCGGTAATACAACCGGCAATACAACGGTTCCGCAATCACAATGTTTTTTTTAAGAAGGAGACAATACAATGCCAAATTCAAACGGCTATATTCCGCGAAAAGACGTGGAGTTTATCGCTTGGGCAAAGACAATCTATCTGGATTGTGAAGAAAATGCCGAAGCGTGGAAAATTGCAACAGATGTGATTAACCAATTTGGCGATCTCGTCGAGACCGCTAATGACACCTTTCAAGCCAATTCCGACAAAGAAAGACGGAACAAAGCGTCTGTGTCCGCCAAAGATGCGGCGTTTTTGAGGCTGAAACAATTCCTTCGGGCGTTTGTCAACACGTTAGAAGGGAATTTGTCGGTGCCTGATGAGGCGATTACGGCAATGGGTTTACGCCCGCGAAAATATACCGCCCATCAACCGATTCCGGTTCCAAACGAAGCACCGGTTTTGTCGGCAATTGTCGGACAACACCACGACGTAACACTTTACGTCTCAACTCTTCAACACGGACACCCGACGGAATTTCTCAAAGACGGGAGATATGCCGGGTTTATGCTGAAATATCAGGTTGACGGCGAAACCCAATGGCAAACCCTGATTTCAACGCAATTGCATTACACGTTGATTTTTTCGGACGCCGACGAGGGAAAACATATTCGGTTGGAAGCTGCTTGGGTCAACCCAAGAATGCAAAACGGTCCCTGGAGCGAAGAAGTCCGAGAATTGATTAACTAGTTAAGAGTTTATAGTGAATAGTGAATAGTGAATAGTGTTGCAAGCGGAATTTTTACCGCAATACGTTAATCCCGCTTGCGAACTATTAACTATTCACTCTAAACTATTAACTAAAACGCCGCCTGTCTTTTGATTATTAGCTTTTAAGAAAACATTCCACCAAATAATTACAAAATTTGTTGTATCTATTTGCTGTTGCCTTGCAAATATCCTACTTTTTTTAATCGGCAGAATCGATAAAATCAATAGTTGAGTTATAACCCTTTTTTAATAAAATATGATTATGTCAAATTTTAGGATAAAATGGTTCGATACGATAAGGATAACGGAATGTTTTTTTACACAATACATCTCACAATAAAACACCTAATTAAAAAATCAAACTTATAAATCGTTTCCGGTTCAAATCATTTTGGGCGGTAAAATTATGAAAAAGATATATTTGTTTATTGTTTTATTATTGATTGCGTTTAGTTATGCAGGTGAATTTTGGTTTGCTCAGGAAGTTCCTGCTCCGGTTCCGGTAACTCCCGCTCCGACTCCGGCAACGCCTGCTCCAATTCCGGCAACTCCCGCTCCGACTCCGGCAACTCCCGCTCCGACTCCGGCAACGCCTGCTCCGGTTCCGGCAACTCCCGCTCCAATTCCGGCAACGCCTGCTCCAATTCCGGCAACTCCTGCTCCGACTCCGGCAACGCCTGCTCTAATTCCGGCAACTCCCGCTCCAATTCCGGCAACTCCTGCTCCGGTTCCGGTAACGCCCGCGCCGGAAACACCGGCAACTGTTCCGGCAACTCCAGAGTCAAAACCAAAGTTTGATCCGAAAAAGAGTTTTATTCGTCTCGGACACCCGGAAGTTGCGGCGCGGCTTGGGTTGACGGACGCTCAACGGGCGGAAGTGCAACGGCTTATGGTATTACGTTCGCAGGAAATTGCCAAAGCACCGGAAAATCAATGGAATACCGTTATCGAACAAAGTGAACAAAAACTCGCCGAAATTCTGACACCGGCACAAAAATTATTATTGCCCAAAGTTTTTAGCGAAAAAACAATTTATTTCAATTTCAAATTGCAAGGATGGGCGGATGTCCTTCAATGGTTCGCCGAACAAGCCGGTTTGCAACTCGTTATGGATGCTCCGCCGCCCGGTTCGTTCAACTACGCCGATCAACGGAGTTATACGCCTTCCGAAGCCATTGATTTGCTCAACAGCGTCCTGCAAACAAAAGGATATACGTTAATTCGGAACGATAAAATGTTGATGCTTTTCGATTTGAAGCGGGGAAAAATTCCGATTCAATTCCTGCCCAAATTGAAACCGGAAGAGTTACAGGAACGCGGAACCTTTGAATACACCTCCGTTGTCTTTCCGCTGGAACGCCGTAACCGCGCCGATGTGATTCAAGCGTTGGAACCGTTCAAAGGGACGTTTTGCCAAATTGTTCCCATGCCGGGAAATTCTTTGATTATTACCGATACCGCCGGAACTCTTCTTGTGTTGCAAAAAGTAATCGAATCGGTTGAAAATCCGCCGCCGCAGCCGGGTGCACCGCCAACTCCGGGCGCATCGCCTCTGCCGCCGGTTTGGAAAACATATAAAGCGGAAAAAAATGATCCCGCCAAACTTGAAACGATTTTCAAGGAATTTATTCCAACAGGTAAATCGATTCGGATTGGAAATTCGCGGGAAATTCACATTTATGTTACCGAACCGGAACACGCACAAATTGACGCCGTTTTCAAAATGCTTGAAGCCGACAGCGGTGCGCCGAATGCGGAATTAGTTCTTGCCAGCTATTCGATTACGCCGTATCTTGATGCGTCGCCGTCGCAATTCTGGCGGCTTGGGCGAATGCGCCGCGGTCTCGGAACAACAACACCGTCGACATTGCCGGCAATGTTACAAAATCCGTATGATAATTCGTTGACCATCGGCAAGGAAATTATTAATGTTCTCAAAACATCATTTCCCGCCGCGGTGATTTCCGAAACTCCGGTTGCCAATAATATTGTTGTGTTTGCGTCGCAGCCGGAGCAGGAAAAGATTAAGGCGTTTTTCGAATCGCTTAAACAAACACCGCAACCCGAAGACGAACCGGTTGCCAAACTGTACAAATTTGTCGATAAAACCAAAAAAATGAACGCCGAAACGTTGAAACAACTCCAAAGTGTTGTTCCGGCGGGCGTATTTTCATTGGACGAGGAACAAGGACAAATTCTTGTTGTTGCAACGGCAAAGGAACAGGAAATGCTTTCCAAAGCCGTTACGGAATTGGAAGCCGCCGCAATACCCGAAGCGGATAAAATTATTGTTTCGTACCGTTTACCGGTTTCGAGTGCGGCGCGGTTTGCGGTAATGCTTAAACAACTCGTCACAAAAAAGGAACTCGAAAATATTCTTGAACTCCGCGATACCAAACAAGGTTTCGTAACAATTTGGGCAACAGCGAAACAGCATGAATTGATTCAACGGTTGTACGACGAAGTTTCAGGACGAAAAAAAACGGCGGATCCGAAAACCGCGCAACCGGCGGAACCGGTTCTTGGAGTTTATCCGATGCTTCGGGGTTACGCTTATACGGCGCAACTTGTTCTTGCCAATATGATGACCGGTGCTGATTTTTCGTACGATCCGCGAACAAACGCCGTGATTGCTGTTGCAACACCGGATGTTCAGGAAATCATCAAAAAAGCAGTCGAAGAACTTGATAAAAATGTCAATGAAGATATCGCATTTATCGCACTAAAAAAGGAACTTCCGGCAGACTTGTTGCGGCAATTAGCCCGAATTGCGCCGCACAGTGTTATTATTCAGAGCCGCCGGAATTTACAGGTTATCGCAACAGGACCGAAGGAAGAACTCGATAAAATTAAAGCAATTTTAACAGCAAGCGAAACAGCATCGGCAACAAAAGAGGAAATTGTTGTCCACACACTTCAAACGGCGTCGCCGTCCGCTGTTCTTGCGGTTTTGAACGAAGTTTTCCCTGAAGTCAAAGCAACTGTTAATGCAACAAATAATCAGATTATTTTTCAGATAAACAGCGATTGGAAGGAACCGGTTGCGGCGCTGCTTTCCCAATTGGACGGCGCAACGGAATTTATTCCGGTTAAAAAATCGCCGTCTCAACAATTGCTTCAATCAATTAAAACAATTGCTCCGCACGCAACAATAATTGTCGATCAGGAAAATGCTCAGATTTTGGTTCAAGGTTCCGTAAAAGATGTTGAAAACATCAAAAAGATTATTCTTCAATCGGAAACGGCTGTGCCAATTGCCGAAGAAGTTTACGTTCATACCTTCAAACAGGTTTATCCGTATTATGTTGTTGCGATATTGCGTGAAATTTATCCCGAAGTCAAAGTTTCAGGATATCCGTCACACAATCAATTGATGGTTCGTTTCCCGCCGGAATTAAAGGACAAAATTATTGACTTATTCAACCAAATGGACGGCGATATTGAATTTATTCCGCTCAAAAAGGAACTTCCCGCGGAATTACGTAATTCATTTTCGACGATTGCGCCTTACGCCGTAACAATATACGATGCAAAAAATTCCCAGCTGATGGTTTATGGTCCGAAACCGGATGTTGAAAAGATTCGGAAAATTGTTACGGCGTCGGAAGCCGCCGCGCCGATTGAAGAAGAAGTTTATGTTCATACATTTAAACAAGCGGTTCCTTATTATGCCGCCGCAATTATTCGTGAAATCTTTCCCGAAGTTAAAATGGCAGGTTATCCGACCGCCAATCAATTAACACTTCGTCTTCGTCCCGAAATGAAAGAAAAAGTTCAAAAACTTCTCGAAGAGGTGGACGGCGACATTGTATTTGTTCCGTTAAAAAAAGCACTGACAACGGAACTTCAAACAATTTTCCGGCAAGTCGCCCCGTATGCAACCGTAATCGCCGATCAACAAAACGCATTGGCAATGATTTACGGTTCAAAGCCGGATGTTGAGAAAATTCAAAAAATTATTGCAACATCGGAAACAACAAAACCAATCGCCGAAGAAGTTCTTGTACATCATTTGAAAAATGTTGAATCGTCCGCTGTTGTTCCGATTCTCAAGGAAATTTATCCTGATGCTAAAATTACGGACGACGCCGAAAACGGACGGCTTGTGATTCGTATTCGACCGGATCAAAAAACCGCTTTGGTTTCACTGCTTACCCAACTTGACGCCGCTGATCCCGATAAAGAGAAACGATATTTCAAGGCGTATCCGATTGAAACCGGTTTTTATCCGGTACGGCGAGGCAGAGAACAATACGCAACCAATATGCCGCTTGATTATATTCAAGAATTACAAAAACTTGTTCCGAGAGCCAAAATTGCTTTGGATGAAAATTCGCAACAGTTAATTGTTTGGGCAACCGACGAGGAACACAAAGCGATTGAAGCCGCCGTGAAAACGTTTTCAAACGACGGAAAAGATAAACGTTACGGACGTTTTCAACTTCGCAGGGCTGATCCTTTTACGATTATGTCGATTGTCCGGCGAATGTTTCCGACGGTGATTCCGACTTATGATTATTACGGTCAAAGTTTGATTGTCGAAGGACATCCGCGTTTGCTGGAAAAAGTTACGGAATTGATTGAAACGCTTGATCCGTCCGAACCTTCCGCCAATGATCCGACGGTTCGGTTTTATGTTCTGCAATCGGAACCGACGCCTGTTCTTGTTCAGGGATTGCAGCGGCTTGTTCCGGCGGCAATGATTACACCGGATAAAGACGCGAAACAAATTATGGTGATTGCCAAGCCGGATGAGCAAAAGATTATTGAAACAAATGTTAAAGCGATTGTTGCAACATTTACGGCTCCCGAAGAACCGATGCTTTTCATTTATCCGGCAACACAAGATCAGCGTGAACGGCTTGATGCGT
The DNA here is from genome assembly GCA_031288765.1 of Planctomycetaceae bacterium. Taxonomy (GTDB): domain Bacteria; phylum Planctomycetota; class Planctomycetia; order Pirellulales; family Thermoguttaceae; genus WRKP01. Next base: position 4,736 of record JAITQV010000742.1, on the reverse strand, counting down.
TTATTAAAACGGCGGCGCGGGATTTGAAGGGAGTTGCGATTGTTCCCGATAAATCACCCAATCAGATTTCTGTCTGGGCGAAGCCGTCGGAACATCAATTAATTGCAACAATATTGAAACAGATGGAAGAGAATAAAGCGAATGAACCGCTTCGGCAACTCAAAGTGTTTCAAATGTCCATCGGCGATATGACAACCGCTCAAGAAATTCTCAAAGTTTCGCATCCCGACGCCACACTGTTTTCCGATAAACAAGGCAACAGGCTTCTCGTTTGGGCAACACCGGAAGAACTCGAAAAAGTTACGCAAACATTGACGGTACAAGGTAATCTCGACAACCGCCAAATGCTGGCTTATCCGGTTGCCGGAGTGAAACCGGAAACAATAGTTAAAGTGATTCAGGACGTATTTCAGGGACTTAAAATTACGCCGGAACCGCAAAGCCGCCGGATTCTTGTTTGGGCAACACCGGAAGAACATGTTAAAGTTGCGGAAATTGTCGAGCAGGCAAACAAACAATCCGAGCCGGATTCGGAACTTGCCGAAAAATTTGTTGCGTATTCGGCGGCGAATCTTGATGCCCGAATGATTACCGGATTGTTCAAAGCGATGATTCCCGAAGCCGATGTTTATGCGGATCCGGCAGCGGAAAAAATCACAGTTCGGGCAAGAACCCGCGAACATGTTAAGATTAAAGAATTATTCGAACAATTACGCGAAAAAGATACACAATTCCGTCCGGTTTTAGTTGTTTATCCTATTGGCGATACGGATCCGGTGATGATTGAAGCCATGCTCCGCAGTCAACTCAAAGACGCCGAATCAATGTCTTCCGATGATTTGGTGGAACGGCTTGGCTGGTCTTATTATTATGAGCGAATGCCCTGGTACAGAAGTTACACACGGCAAACGGCGAAAAAATCCGGCTATTTCAAAGTCGATCCGCAAACGCAATCGGCGTATGTTTTCGTCAACGGCGATGATCAAAAGGAAATTGCCGAAGCAATTAAACAAATTGTTACGGCGGGCAATCAGGAAGGCGTGAAACCGGTTGTTAAAAGATATTCGCTGGATGAAATGAGTTTTTATGACATTTATGAATTATTGTATCAAGTTGCTCCGTCGGCTCGTTTCCAGACGATTTATACATACACGCCCGGAGTTCAGGGGCGATACAGTTATTCGGCAAATTACCGCGATTTTCTGGCTTACACCAGAGAAAGTGAACATGAAAAAATTGAAACATTGGTCAGGGAAATGAATGACCGTGCCGGAAACGGTAAAAAGGAATTGCTTTCCGTTGCGATAAAAGATAGTTCGCGTTACAGCCGGGAACAGATTATTGAAATGATTCAAAAACTTTATCCCGACATCAGCCCTATGCCGGGTGTAACACCAAACCGGATTCTTGTCTGGGCGCCGAAACATAAATTGGAACGGATTCAACAGATTGTGGACGAAGCGTGTCAGCCGCTCGCGGAAGGACAGGAAACGCTTGTTAAATCTTATCCGCTACAATATATCAGTGTTGAAGAAGCAGCGGAATGGCTGAAAGCAATTTGTCCGAATGCGTTGTTTAATCCGTCCCAAACAACAACGCAGGCGACGTCAGCGGCGCGGCAACGTGTTACGCGTCCCGACAATACAAAAGTTCTCACGGTTATTGCAACACCGTTGGAACACGCGGAAATAACCAAAGCGATTTCAGAACTCGATAAGGATTTACCCGTAACACATAAATTGGTTCCGCGTTTTTATTCTGTGGATGATTTTCCTGCAACAGTTTTTTCCGCGCTTTATACTTCTTTAAGCCGGGCGTTTCCGAATGCTGTTTTTACACCGTCTGCGGAACGGCAAACAATTATGGCGGTGGCGTTGGAAGACGAACATCAAAAGATTGGCGATTTTATCAAAGCCTATCGTGATGATGCGCAACGAAAAAAACCGGCGCTGGAAGTTTATGCGTTGAAGCGGCAAAATTATTATCGGGTTTACGTACTGATTAACCGTGTTGCGCCGTCGGCGTTGATTTTTCCCGGTTCAAAACCGGAACAAATTGCTGTTTGGGGAACACCGAAAGAACATCTCGATATCTCAACCGCATTGACCAAATTGGAAACCGCAGCAAGCGAAACAGAAAATCAGAGCCTGAAAATTTACAAAGTCGGAGCGAAAAAAGCAACAACCGCACGGCAACTTTTAGCGTATCAATTTCCCGGAACATTGATTTTTGAAATCAGTCCTGACGAAATTATTGCTTGGGCGGGATCCGCTGATCACGAATCAATTGCAAAAATGTTGGAAACGGTAGCCGAAGCGTTTCCCGAATTTGTTCTCAAAACATATTATTTCAAAAATATTCCGCTTGGCGAAGGGTTTACGGTTTTGAACAATATGTTTTACGGACGAGCGGTATTAACGTTACGTCCGAGTACCGGCGATGTATTGGTTCATGCGCCGCCGGATATTCAGGCGAAGGTTGCGGCGAGTATTGCGGAGTTTGATATTCCGCGTCCGGCGGAAACTGAGGCAATGCCGGTGGCTTACGATTTGAGCGATATTCCGGCAACAGCCATAACCTACACGGCAACTTCAATCCGGCAGGCGTTGGGAACGCAAGTTATCATTTTACCGAGCAGTATTCCGGGACAGTTGATTGTTTGGGGAAAACTTGCCGATCAACAAAAAGTTCGGGCGATGGTTGATCAGATGCTCCTTGAACGACCGGAAACTATTTCCAAAATGCAAACGTACACAATTTATCGCGGAACTGCGCGGAGTGTTGAACCGATTTTGTTGCGCATTGTTCCCAACGCCCGATTCGGTTACGGAATCAATCCGAACCAACTTCTTGTTTGGGCAAAGGAATCCGATCATGTTAAAATTAAAGATGCGATTGACAAATTAAACGAAACCGATCCTGATGTCAAAATTGAAACGTATTCACTCAAAAATATCTATGCAACTACCGCGCGGACATTGATAGCGAATCTTATTACGGATCAGGGATTGGATGTGAAGGCGTATTACGATTATTACGGTAATCAATTGATTGTGCAGGCAAAACCGGAACCGCAAAAAATGATCGGTGAATTGCTTGAAAAAATGCGTACCGAAGACCGCGAACTAGCGGTATTTACATTGGAAATTCTTGATCCGTTAACTGTTTATACGGCAATTTACGCTTTATTTCTTGATGAACCGAGCATTACAACACCGGGAGTTGAGATTGATCAGAATACGAACATGGTATTCGTATTGGGAACGAAAACGCAACTCGATAAGACACGAAAAATGCTTATCGAAATGGGCGAACCGATTAAACCGGTTCGTGAATTACCTTCGTCCGATCAAGGAATTTCCGGCAATAATTCGGAAACGATAAACTCTTCCGGTTTTGACGGTTCGCCGAATATTCGTAGCCAGATTCGGGTAATTCAACTCAAAGGCGATGCGTCGGCAACGATTCGGGAGTTGGAAAAACTTTGGCCTCAATACCAACAAAATCGGTTACGGGTAATTCATCAGGAAGAACCGTTGATCCAGAAAAAAGAAGAAGAACCGGCAAAACCGTTATCGACAACCCCAACATCATGGAATCAGACAACCGGTTTCTTTTCAATAAATGATCCGGCGGAAAAAAACGATCAATCCGTTGTTGAACCTGCTAATAAACAACCGGAAGTAAAATCGGAACAAAAACAGGAAGTAAAACCCGTAACGGAACAATCTGTTACGGAGTCTGATGTGAAAATTTTTGAAACACCGAGTCTTGAGACGTTACGGAATGATGTTGCGGAAAAAATTCAGGAGGCGGTTCCGAATGTTTATGTGATTGTGAACGAGGATGGTTCGTTGACGGTAACATCTCATGATGGTGATGCGCTTGATCAATTGGAACGAATTATCAAACGTATAGATGATCGAATCGTTTTTGAGGGGCGTGATTACACGATTTATTCTGTACGGAATATAAGTGCGTCGTTGGTGTCGATGAAACTCCAACTAATTCTTCGTGAACGTCTTGCGGGGCGTCAACAGCGGTTTAGTACGGCGCTTGGTACGCGTTTTCAGCCGCCGCGATTGGAGATTACGCCGGACGAATCGACGAATACGATTTATGTTCGGGGGGGGAAGGCGGAACGTGCGGAGGTGGCTCATTTGATTGCAATGCTGGATGTTTCGGAGCTTCCCGGTGAACGTGTGGTACGGAAGCCGTTTAAAGTTCCAATTAAAAACACACAAGCGTTTCGTGTTGCGCAACAGGTTCTTAATGTTTACCAACAAAAGATGATGTCGATTCGATTGCCCGGCGGTGTGTATCCGCGGGTGACGGTTGACAATGTAACAAATTCTGTGGAGATTATTGCGCCGGAACCGTTGGCGACGGAACTGAAAGAATATGCGGAGGAAATTGATCGGATGACGGTGGAAGAGCCGGCGCGTAAAATTCATGTTATTCCGTTGGAGGTGAAAGGGGCGGTTATTCAAAACGTGATTCGCGGTATTCAGCAATCATCGGCAAGCGGTTATTTTCCGTATCAACAAACACCGCCGCAAACTCCATATTTTCCTTATCGTTAATATTCGTTGTTATTCCTTTTTGGATACAATTATTTTTTTTGATACAACAGATTAAATATACTTTCCTAAAAACTTCCGAATAAAAAGAAAATTTGATTTTGCGCGTAGGGCAAGCATATCAATAGAAAATTAACGCAACAAATCAAGAAATCT
>JAITQV010000097.1 GCA_031288765.1 Planctomycetaceae bacterium | reverse complement strand
AATTAAAAATAGTCGCGTAATGTGTGAGGTTCGTATGTTAGTTGCTTGAGATATTATTCGGTATGAAAACAATTCTTAGGAGGTTGTGTATTCATTAAAAATATTATAACAACTAAACCAATGTACGCAAAGATCAATTTTTAAATAGACAGTTACGCGAAAAACTGTCCGCAGAGGACGCAGATGTTCGCAGATTATTTCCGAGTATTTCGTGTATTCAACAGTTAAAATCCATTTGCAGAGCATGCCAACCGCCGGATATTCAGAACGAATGTTCTTTTCCGGGAAATATGGATTGGCGGACATCTTCGGCATAATTTCTTGCCGCAGCGAAAATCGTTAGCCGCAGGTCGGCATATTGTCTTACATATTTTGGATTTCGATTTTGTTCGGGTTTGTAACCGAGAAAATCATGAAACACCAACACCTGACCGTCACAAAAAGGACCGGCTCCAATTCCAATTGTCGGAATTTTCAACAAATTCGTTGCTTCCTTTGCCAGTGCCGTTTCAAGACACTCCAACACAACAGCGAACGCTCCGGCTTTTTCAACCGCCGTAATATCCCGTAACAATTGTTCCCGAGCACTTTCCCGTTGCACGAAATAACCACCAGTCTGGCGGATTTCCTGAGGACGAAGCCCGCAATGTCCCAGAACCGGAATTCCGGCATCAACCAGCGCGGCAATTGTGGAGGCGCGATTTTCTCCGCCTTCAAATTTTACCGCATCCGCCAAAGTTTCCTTAATAATTCTCGCTGCCGCACGAACCGCCTCCGCCGCACCAAGTTGGCAAAACGGAAACGGAATATCAACAACAACAAACGACTGTTGTACTCCGCGAACAACCATTTCCGCATGGTAAATAATTTCGTCGAGAGTTACGGAAAGAGTTGTTGTTTTACCCTGAACAACATTCCCCAAACTGTCGCCGACAAGCAGCAAATCAATTCCGGCGTCATCCAGCAAACGGGCGCTCGGATAATCGTAAACCGTCAATGCGACAATCTTACGACCTTCCTGTTTCAGCGCTTTGATTTTCGGTAATGTAATTTTAGTCATAATCAATTTAGTTCGGTTAATGACGAATAATTAATAGTTTAAATAATAGTTAAAGTTAACAGTTTACAAGCGGAAAATTGACTGCAAGGACATAATTCAAGGGCATAACTCCGCATGTGAATTTCTCTATTATCCACATTTGTTATCAACTATCAACCAGCGGTGTACTTGTCGCAGTTCGGCGTTGGCACGGCAGTATTTTAGTTGATAGTTGAGAGTGGATAGTGTTACAAGCGGAGTTAATACGTTGCGGTAATCTGATTTCCGTAAGAAATCCCTATCAATAGAAAATTGAATAAACAAATCAATAAATCTTCGTAGGAAATTCCGATAAATAAAAAAATAAAATACGAATAGACTTACAAATTATTTTTTTGGACGTGGGGATTTTGCGATTGACAGGTTTTGGTTTATTGGTATAATTCCATTCACACTTAAATTTTCATCTTTTAATATCAACATCTAGGAGATTAAATTACGTTTTAAAAAATAAGTAGCCCGAATTTTTGTTCGGGTGAAAAAAATAATCGAGTACGTCAACAAGTAATAAGTCGTCATTTTGACGATCAGTATTTTCTGCAGACCAACGGATTTTTCCGTGTAGAAAATTACTGTGGTAATACAAAGTTGCGTGTCTCCCGTTGAGGGAGCGCCGCGTGTGTTACCGTGGGTATAATTCAGCGTCACATCTTGAAACGTGTAATGCACCACTTTGGTCGGTGGGAATGAACCTAAACTTATTAGCGTGTCGCTCCTGACAAAGAGTGACATTTCTGTTGCCGTTTCTCGGCTAGTGTTTGTTTTTCCAATTTTACAAAAACAGATTATGCGTTATGTAATCTGTAAATATGTCCCCTTTTTTTTCAAGGAGAAAAATAATGTTTAACAAATTGTTTAACCTGTTGTCATGTTTTATGACAAGCCTCATAGCATATTTCATGCTATGTGTCATGTTGTGTGCCGGCGGTGATTTCCGTTCGAAAGTTCGTCGAACAGGATACCGAACCGGCTTTACGCTGGTGGAACTTCTGGTGGTAATTGCGATTATCGGAGTGTTAATCGCAATGTTGTTACCGGCGGTTCAAGCAGCCAGAGAAGCTGCAAGACGGATGCAATGCTCCAACCATTTGAAACAAATTGGACTTGCAGTACACACCTTTCATGATACCCAACAAGGTTTACCTCCTGCCCATCTTGGTTATGGGAAAGCGTCGTTGTATGTTCTGGTTTATCCCTTTATTGAGCAATCAGCTCTCTATGGGAAACTCAGTTCGCTTTCACCTCGCGGTACGATGGACGGCGATTTGCGAAATTGGTTTCGTGATACGGCGAAAACAATCAATGGTGTTACACGAACGCAAACAGATAAAGACGGAGCGGCTTCCATCTCAATAATGATTTGTCCGACTCGGCGTTCAGGAATTGCCTATGCCAACAGTATTGATGCTGTCGGCGGTGAATGGAAAGACGGTTCCGGTCCGCAAAGCGATTATGCCGTCGTTTATACCGCCCGACAAGGTGATGCTGAGATTTGGGGTTATTCCAACGGCGCTACGGAAGCAGCGAACTCAAACGAATGGACAAATCACAGGTATTCCGTTAATAATGTTGACGGACCTTTTCGTATCGGTAACATTACTTACACTGATTCCTATATTACTGTTTCAGGTACGTCAGGAAACAAATACAGCAAGGACTACAATGCGGAAATTGCGTCTTGGCAACCGCGGGATGACATGGCTTGGTGGAGTGACGGAGGTACAAACCAGATTATTTTCGGTGAGAAACACATTCCGCAAGAGATTCTTGGATTCTGTACTGCCGAACCGGGAGCTGCTTTACGGCACAAGGCAACAGATTGTACTTACACATATTTAAGAGGACACAATCCGGGAATCGGTACTTGGCTCAAAGGTGTTATCCGTAACCGTAATGCGGATTTGACCAACGGGAATCCTTTGGCAACCGGTCCTAATGATCCGTCTTATTCAAATACGGGTAGAATCCCTAATGATATGCCGTTCGGCAGTTATCACCCCGGTATTTGCCAATTCGTGTTGGGTGACGGTTCCGTTCGAAGTGTTTCTGTTACAATTCCGCCGAGAATTTTGACACGATTATCTTGTGTGAACGACGGCAATACGGATTCTCTCTATTAAACCCATTGATAAAACGAGGGCAACCAAATCATTGATTCCGGTTGCCCGTTTATTTATTTGTTTGTTTATTACTTCATTTTAATACACCGTTTATTGATTACGAAAAGCCTTATTATTATTTCACTAATTCCGATGATGTTTATTTTTTTATTTTAACCACCGAGAGATTTTTTATCGTCTATGAATCAAAAGAAATTTGATTTTGTTCGTAGGGCAAGCATATCAATAGAAAATATTATCCAACGTCAATCTAAGACCTCATGGTTTATCAAACGAGGCGGTTGCTTTCAATCGCCTAACTGCGGAATATGGGTTAGTAATATAATGTTTGTAAAGGTTTTACGGACACTATGTTTGTTGGAGACCATTTGTTGGGATTATTTTTTATTGACATCCACCGCTTAATAAGGTTATAATAATCAAGTAATGTGATTGATCTTGAATCTTCGTATTTTCATTTAGACAAGACCGATTATGAATTTATTTGATTTTACGGAAATCCCTGTTGACGGGGAACGTTGGGTTCGGTTTGCCAAAGATTTTTTACAACTTTTCGGCTTTCATATTGAAACACCGGCTTATCGGGATACGGAAAATGTTTTCGATTTCTGCGCGGTGGAACAGATTCCGGGTAAATTTAATTATCATCCGTTCCGTTGGCTTGTCAGTTGCCGGCACAAAGCGGCAACACGCACTGCTGTTAAAGAAAGCGACGAAACAGATATTCTTGAACGTTTACTTCGCAGCCGAGCCGACGGGTTTATTGGTTTTTATTCGACCGCGGTTTCTCCTCCTTTGGAATTTTACCTTACGGAACTTAAAAACAAATTTCAGATTAAAGATTATCGAATTATTGATGCCAAATTTTTGGAAACATATCTTGAAACGCCCGGTTTTGCCCGAATTGCGTTTCGTTATTTTCCCAATTATGCTCAAACGCATCAAATTCTTCATCTTATTGAGGATGATTATTTGCCTATTCTTTGCGAGCATTGCCGGAAAGACCTGCTCAAAGCACTTTTCACCGAAGATCAGCAAGGTGTTATTGTTCGGTTACGGCGGCGGCAAAATACACACGAGGAGACTGCGGTTATTGCCGATATTTATGTTGCATGTAAAGGAGATTGCGATGTGGAATTGCAGGCGAAATATTGTAATGGAACAAACCTGAACGCGGTTAGTTGGACACATCTTTCCGATCTTGTTTCATCACCGGCTTTTCTGGACTGGACACTTTCGCTCATCCGAAAAATCGGAACAGACGAATTTACGTACACCACTTCAGCCTTAGAAAAGGAACTCTATTTACTGAAAGCCTTTGCCCAATATACGCTTCGTGAACCAACCGGCAAGATTACTCCAACCGCTCAAAAAACAATATTTTCGTAATAATCCAACGGTTTTTTTATTTGAATCGTAAATTCGGAGTTTGTAATTGGGGATTGTAATTGCAAACCGTACACAACACATCACAAACCATACGTTGCGCAAATTTCTTTATCTGAAATTCTTTGTCCGAAATTCAGGATTAACTATGTCTAAAATCACACGAATTAGTATTTCTGTTGAGGAAGAAATTCTCAAAAAATTCGATCATTTTTCCGAAGAACACGGTTTTCCGACGCGGTCGGAAGCTGTTAAAAGTATTATGCGGGAAGTGTTGATCGAAGAGGAATGGACGAAGGGAGTTTATGTTGCAGGAACGATTTCTCTGGTGTACGATCATCACAAACCCGGTATTGTCCAAAAATTACTGAAAACACAACACGATTTCTGTTCTGAAATTCAATGTTCTCAACATATTCATCTTGATCATGATAATTGTATGGAAATCATAGTTTTGCGCGGAACAAAAGAGCGGGTTCGTGAAATTCTTAAGCAATTGCGTCAAATCAAAGGTCTCAAACATGTTGTCCTGACAATGACAACCACCGGAAAACATCTTCATTAAGCCTGATTTCAGAAATACCGTACCGATACCATTTGTTGAACCATGACGCAAAACAATGACGCAAACAAACCTTATTTTCAACCTAATTTTTCTTACTAAACAACCTCAGTAGCCAAGAAACCTTCTACAATCAACCTTATTACCTCATTAAGAAAATAAAAAATTCGGTGGAAATGAGGTTTTTCCTGTGTCATTACTCGGTAAAAGGACTGAATAGATACGGAAAATTTGACCGAATTGCATTATTTTGCAGCAATTTTGGGCGAATTTGTATCTTTTTGAAGCATTTGGACGTGCAAAACGCAAAAAATGTCGTGCGACAATCGGCAATTGTCGTATGACAATCGGCAATTGTCGTGTGACAATCGGCAATTGTCGTATGACAACCGTCAATTGTCGTATGACAACCGGCGATTGTCGTTTGGCAACCGGCGATTGTCGTGTGACAACCGGCGATTGTCGTGTGACAATTGGTAATTGTCGTATGACATTTTTTGAGGTAATTGTCTATTTATTAACCACAGAGTACACGGAACACAGAAATGTATCTGTCTGTTTTAATTTTGAGTTTTTTGGTTATTTTGGCGCACGAATTAGGAGTCACTTAATATTACAAAGTGGTATTGCGATTATGTTGAGAAGGCAATTTGTTTTTTGTTTTAGTGATTGAGATTGGGGCGATTTGAGATCGGGCGGTTTTAGAATTGCAAACAAAGAAACACTTTTTTGGTATGATTTTTTGACAAATGCCAAAATGTTTTTGAGTGAAAATTCTTTCAATCTCCGTTTCATCGTTCCCAATACGGAAATAATAATTCCGCGCCGTCGCGGTTGTAAACCTGCGCGTGCGCACCGAGTGATTCGGCTTTATCCTCCGGGCGTTTTGCCTAGGAGGTGTAAACTCCGTTACGAGCAATTTGTGTGGCGTTTTTTGGGACACCGGGCGCAGCATATTCATTACAAAATTTATGCGGTTCCTGGTTCCGGCAATGTTCCTAAGGTTCCCGGCGTCCGTAATCGCCGTTGCGAATACGGCATTAAATTTTTGTTCATGCTTGCTCATCATGTTTATTGGTAGGGTTTGTCGCTTGATAAAGCGTGCGAAATCA